>NZ_JBEPRF010000020.1:0-152462 GCF_040548225.1 Bradyrhizobium sp. S3.12.5 | reverse complement strand
GCCAAGTCGCTCGTCAGCTACCAGATCAATCGACAATTATCCGGGTGGAATCTTCCTCCACTAGAGACACGCGCCTACAGGGCGCACACGGTGACAGTGCATTCAATTCCAAAATTAAGTGCACTGTCACCGTAATACAGCGACATGTCCGGACTCCGGTGCAAACCGGAAGTCACTGGCCGACGGGCAAATCGACGTTATTGACCCGTTTGAGACGTCTTCCAAGTGCGCTAAGGTCTCTGCATGAATGCGGACATAATCGCGGCTATCTTAGCACCGCTTACTTTTTTTGAGGGGCGGTGCGAGGACAAGGAAACACTTCGAAGACTGATCGTGTTGGCGAACGATAAGTCCCGCCGCAAACAGGCGCACGCCCTGTTTACCGAGATCAGGAAAAAGACCCTAGCGGCGGGAAAACGCGACGATCAACTGGCCCTGGCCCAATATGCCTTTGAAGAGATTTGCGCCAAGACCCTCTACAATTTGACGGGCGAGCCGGCGCCGTTCGATCCAGGCTCTCCGTTTTGGATCTTGCCGCGCGCGTTGGAACTAGGACGGATGCTGGGTATCACAGACGCTGGCGAAATAAGCCCATTGCTGCGAGCAAAGTGAGTCCGCTTTTGACCGAAGGCGGTCATCGCATGGTCTCTACTTCTCCGCCCCCGAAACGGCTCTGGATTCACCACTCGCTCCGCCGGACGAGACGATGGCGCTTTCCCGGAACGGCGCACGGGTAGGCTGGGGCGCCGACAATTCCTGGCAATACATCCGATCGATCTTGCGCTGCATAAGCGCATAGCAGTCGCATGCGACCCTCTCGAGCCGCGCCCGATCGATCTCAACAAATCCGCGCCGGTCGGACTGGACGGCTCCAGCCTCGCGCAGCTTTCTCATCGTCAGAGTCACTGTCGTCCGCCGCACCCCCAGCAATTGCGCAAGCGCCTCCTGCGTCACCGGAAGGAGGTCTTCGGGAACGCGGTCGTGAAGCTGCAGAAGCCACCGCGCCATGCGACCATCCACCCGGTGCAGCGCGTTGCAAGCGGCTACGTGCTGGAGCTGCAATAACACCGCGCGGGCGTGGAGCTGAACGACATTCCTGATGGCCGCGCTTTGCGCATAGGCATCCCGAAATTTGACGGCGGAAATCAATGATGCTGAGCCAGCCATGCGTGCGATCGCGGTCACGGATGAAAGCGATGGGCCGAGCACGGAGAAAGAGGCCAAAGCGCCTTCCCGTCCCATCAAGGTGGTTGCGACCGTTTGCCCGTCCGGCATATCGAGCATGAAGGCGATTGCGCCGCTATGGGGAAAATAGACCGGGTCCATCTCATCGCCCGAGCGCACCAGAACGGCATCTGGCTCAAACGAGACCTTCCGGAAGTGGGGCGTGAGCAAGCCGAGATCCGCCGGCGGCAGCGCTGCCAGTAGCCGATTCCCGATGCCGGTACGGTGGAGGGTCACGATGCTTTCTTGTGAAGGAGCACCCATTGAACGCCGGTATCCATCTTTTTCATTCACTATGATTGCCCGAAATAGAGTTGCGCGAAACGCAATCATCCAAACAGAGCCATTAATCGAGATCAAGCACGGACATTTGCGGAGACGCTGCCGGCATCTCGCCGCGCAAGCAGGATCTTGCATACATCATACTATTCACGCCCGTTGTGCGACTCGGCGAGCGGGGCTTGCGGGATGATCGACCGGTGATGGTTCCGGCAGCGCCCGCTCTCGGCTTCCTAGCTGACGTCTTCGGCGGTGTGGGGCGTGGACGCCTCTTGGCCCATCGCTTCTGTTGACACGGTGCAGCTACATGTCAGTTGATGGGGGGCAGAGCGGTTACGGGAGTTACGGTGGGAATTACGGTGCATTCAATTCGGCCAAACCAAATTAAGTGCACTGTCACCGTAATGATGCAGCCGGCTTACGAGTTGCCGACTCGAGACCTTCGAGAATCTCGCGGGCGCGCTTTATTGAAAAATCGTGTGTCGCCCGATCGAACGACGGGCTTCCCCGCATCATGTAGCCGTGGCGCACCCCGGGACAGATGTGCAGTTCGACGTTTTCCATGCGCGCCGCCAAATCACGATAGGCGTCCAGCACCTCGACCGGCGCGCGATCGTCCTTGTCGCCCCAAATGAGACAGACTTGCTGGTGAACCCCGGCAAGTTCGTGAAGATAGTCCAGCATCTGGGATCCGTGGCAGCAGATGCCCGCCGCATAGCCAAGTCGTTTCGGCCCGAGAATCGCATACGGGCCGCCGTAGCAGAACCCCATGACCGCCGCCTGGCCATTGAATTGCTGGATTGTGCCGAGGTGCCTCAAGGTGTCGATCATATCGTCTTCGCCGGCCTTGATTTGCTCAAGGCGCGGCTGCGCGCGCCGGGCCGCGCGCGGGTCGTTCCGGGAAAGCGGCCCGGCCATCGAACGCCAGAACAGATCCGGCACAGCGACAACGAAGCCGGATGCAGCAAGCTCGTCGGCGATTGCGCGCATGTCGGCATCCACGCCATGAATGGCTGAAGCAAGCACGACGGCAGCAGCCGGCTTTTCACGCTCAGGCGTGACCAGATAGCAATCGAACGCGCCGCCGCCGTTCGCGCAAATCCTGCTGAACTTCCCTTGCATCTCGAATCCAACCCTTCGTTTGAGGTGCGGCGGCCGATGTCCGTCCGGCTGGGGATGCGAGGGACGGAGATTGCGGCGATCCAAGCGTCGCCGCGCTATTCCGGTCGGATCTTCGCGAAGCTGATCACCTTGGCCCACTTCTCGGTTTCACCGGCCATCAGCTTGCCGAAATCGCCGGGCGAGCCGCCCAGTGCCGTCGCGTCGAGACTGCGAAGGCGCGTCCTGAAGCCGGGATCGGCCAGAGCGGCGTTGGTCTCGTTGTTGAGCCTGTCGATAATTGCGGCTGGCGTGTCTTTCGGCGCGCCGATGCCGAACACCGAGCTCGCCTCGTAACCTGGCACGAATTCGCCGATGGCCGGGACATCCGGCAGCGCTTCGGATCGCGCCGCCGTCGTTATTCCGATCGCGCGCAGCTTGCCGCTCCGGATGTGCCCGATCGATGGCGCCAGGTTCACAAAGACGACCTGCACCTGCCCGCCGAGCAGATCCGTGATCGCGGGCGCCACGCCTCGATAGGGCACATGCTGAAGATCGAGCCCGCCGGCTTCCTGCTTGAACAGTTCCGCGGCAATATGGGTGATCCCGCCCACGCCGCCCGAACCATAGGAGAGTCTCCCGCGATTGGCTTTGGCATAGGCGATGAACTCCGGAATTGTATGGGCAGGAACCGATGGGTGTATCACCATCACCAGGGCGCCACGGGTCAGACTCGCGACCGGCGCAATATCCCGCAGGAAATTGAAATCAAGATTTTCGTAAAGCGTCGCATTGATCGCGTTGGGAGAACCGACCAGCAGCAGAGTGTAGCCGTCCGGAGCCGCGCGCACGACCGCATCAGTGGCGATATTGCTCCCGGCTCCCGGCCGGTTCTCGACGATAAATTGCTGGCCGAGCCGCTCCGAGCACCATTGCCCCACCAGACGCGCAAGGATGTCATTTGGGCCGCCCGCGGCGAAGCCAACCATGATGCGTACCGGCCGCGACGGGTAAGTATCGGCCCAAGCCGAGCCCGACAGCAGAGCTGGCGCAGCCATGCCCGCCGCAAGGTGCAGAAATTGGCGTCGGGAGCGCGTCATGGCCATTGCTCTGTCGAACCTGCACCGGCGCAGGCTTTCTTCAACGGCTTAAGGATAGTTGATGTTGTCATAAGCGCATAAGGCTATTGTCTGATGAAATCATCTCAAAGCGGAAATGGGTGCTCTCATGCAGATGAGCGATCGCATCGGAAAACGAATGAAGCTGCAGGACCTGCATGTGCTCATGGCGGTGGTGCAGGCTGGCAGCATGGGCAAGGCGGCGCTCATGCTCAATACCACCCAGCCCAACATTTCGAGATCGATCGCGGAGCTTGAGCATGCGTTCGGCGTCCGCTTGCTGGATCGCCACCGGCGAGGGATCGAGCCGACCGAGAGCGGCCGCGCCCTGCTCGATTGCGGTGTCGCCGTTTTCGACGAACTGCGCCGCGGTGTGAAGAGCATCGAATTCCTGGCCGACCCCACCGCTGGAGACGTGCGGATTGGAACCACGGCTTTTCTGGCGGCGAGCTTCGTCTCCGCTCTCATCGATCGGCTTTCCCGGCGTCATCCGCGGATCAGATTTCAGCTCGTGACCGGCTACCTGGAGACGCTGCACCGCGATCTCAGCGAGCGCAAAGTCGATCTGTTGATCATGCGGAGCAGCGGCCCGATGACTGACGAGCGGCTGCATTTCGAGTTTCTTTTTGAGGATCGCTATGTCGTCGCGGCGGGTGCCAAAAATCCCTGGACCCGGCGGCGCAACATCCAGCTCGCGGATCTGGCGGAGGAGCGTTGGGTGCTTCCACCGCAGGAGAGCGTGATCGGATCAATCATCACGCAAGCCTTTCACGTCGGCGGATTTGAGTATCCACGCGCGACGGTGGTCACCGATTCCCCCCATATGCGGGTCAGCTTGCTGGAGACAGGGCGGTTCATCACGGTTTTCCCGTCTTCCGCACTGAAATTTCTCACCAGGGGGGCAGCGCTCAAGGTCTTGTCCGTTGAACTGCCGGCGGCACGTCGACCGAACGGAATGATCACTGTCAAGGATCGCGCCATCAGCCCGGTTGTGCAGCTTGTCATAGACAGCGCCCGCAAGCTCGCAGGGCCAATGGCGAAATGAAAGGAATTACGGTGACAGTGCATTCAATTCGGTAAAATTAAGTGCACTGTCACCGTAATACGGGTTGTGGCCCCCTCTAGAATTCCGGTGACACCGTCACCTTCACATTTCAAAAGTCATCGGCTCGTTGATCTCCGGGCCGGTGAACGAGGCCGCCATCGGCCGCCGCACGCCCGGCAGCACCGCGACATCGTAGAGCTCGCTCACCGCGCCTTCGATGCGGATCCATTGCACGATGTCGCCGGAGCCGAGGTTGACGATCTGCACGCCGCACCAGCCGTCGGCATCGCGCTTCTTCATCTCGTCGTCGAGCGCGAGGCCGGAGAACGAACCGTCGCGCGACAGCGACAGGCCGACGACCGCGTGGTTGTTGTGGAACGCCAGCCCGCGCAGGAAGCCCGGACAGAACGCGCGCGGCGTGAAGTCGCCGCTTGAGAGATCGACGGTGCCGAGATGTCCGCTGCCGGAGTTCAGCACCCACAGCTTGTTATCGTACCAGCGCGGCGAATGCGGCATCGAGAGTTTCTCGGTCACGATGGCGCCGCTCGCCACGTCGATCACGATGCCGCCCTCGGCGCGCCGGGCCCGCCAGCCGCTGATCACGTCGCTGCGGCTGGTCGCCGTCACCCAGGCCACTTCACCGTCCCTGACCGCGAGGCCATTGAGATGGCAGCGATCCTCGGCAGCGAGCTTGGAGATGAAGGACGGCTTCCAGAGCACGCGGAAGGCGTGCACCGGCGACAGCAGCGACAGGCACGAATAGGCGGTGTTGACGAAAACGATGCGGCCGTCGCCGAGCACGCTGACGTCGTGGATGTCGACCTCGCCCGTGGTGTGGGCGACGCGCGGCACATAATAGCGATCGGCGCCGTTCATGGTCTGACTGGCGGCCAGGATGTTCTCGAAGCGCCAGACCTGAAATGCGGTCGCCAGCACCAAGCGCTGCGCGTCGGCCCACACGCCCATCGCGCGGCCGGTGCCGACCTCGTGGATCGCGAGACCTCCGGCGTCATCGACGCCGACGAGATAGAGCCGCCCGGTCTGATACGAAGTGAAGGCAAGGCTGACCTGATTGGCGCGCAGCCAGTCGGCCAAACCGCGCGAACAGGTAATGTGCGCCGCCGTCAGTTGGGGAAGCCCAGCGGCGGGTGATGCGGGGCTGGCGGAGGCGTCGCTCAAATGGCTCGGGTCCCAGATTCTCGGAGCACGCCGCTGTTGCGGCAAGCGTTCGGCGGCGTCCCGCTATGTGGCACGGCATGCAAACGCGGTCCACAGCTCATCTTTTTTTGGCGATCGCCGACGCAGCGACCATTCGAGTGATTTCTCGCAAGTGTTGCCATATTGTCGCGCCTTTTCGGCCTGTTTCGCCGGGATTTGTACCCCTGCGGCCAGGCGGGCGGGATAGACGCGCGCGGGTCGATTCAATATCCTCGAAGCGGGATGCAAGACCGCTTTTTTGGGGCGTGGGAATTTCGATGACAAACGTGTGGACCTGCCCGGGCGGCGTTGCGGCCGCGGGGCGGCCGATGGGCTTGCGTTTGCGGGATGCATTTCTGGGGACGGTTGCCGCAGGCGCGCTGTCGCTGGCATTCGGGGGCCCGGCGTTGGCGGCACCGCTGCCTGTCGGCTGCACGCTATCCGGCGGTGGCACCATCGAGACCTGCACCGGCGATCAACACAACGGCGTTACCGCCGCGCCGCCACCGGTCACTACGTTGAACGTCAACGATTTGACCACGGCGATTACGCCCGCGAGCGGGACCGACGGCATCACGTTCAGCTCCGCCGGCGCCGTCACCGTCAACAGCGATACCGGCGCGTTCGGCATCACCACCGCTGGCAGCAACGCGGCCGGGATTCGTGCCTACAGCCCTGGCGGTAGCGCCGTCACGGTGACCTCGGCCGGCGACATCACCACCGCGGGCAGCAGCGCGTTCGGGATTTTTGCCGTCAGCAATGTCGGCGCTGGCGCCGTCACGGTGACCTCGACCGGCAACATCGCCACCGCGGACAACGGCGCGACCGGGATTCTTGCCGTCAGCAATGGCGTTGGTGGCGCCGTCGCGGTGA
Source organism: Bradyrhizobium sp. S3.12.5 (assembly GCF_040548225.1). Lineage (NCBI taxonomy): Bacteria > Pseudomonadati > Pseudomonadota > Alphaproteobacteria > Hyphomicrobiales > Nitrobacteraceae > Bradyrhizobium > Bradyrhizobium sp. S3.12.5. Next base: position 145,628 of record NZ_JBEPRF010000020.1, on the reverse strand, counting down.
CCTCGACCGGCAACATCGCCACCAAGGGCAGCTACGCGTTCGGGATTTTTGCCAGAAGCAATAGCGGTGGCGTCACGGTGACCTCGACCGGCAGCATCACCACCGCGGGCGGCTACGCGGCCGGGATTTATGCCGCCAGCAATAGCGCTGCCGTCACGGTGACCTCGACCGGCAACATCACCACCACGGGCGGCTACACGGCCGGGATTTATTCCAAAAGCAACGGCAGTGGCACCGTCACGGTGACCTCGACCGGCAACATCACCACCACGGGCCCCGGCGCGGCCGGGATTCTTGCCGACAGCATTGGCGCTGGCGCCGTCACGGTGACCTCGATCGGCAACATCACCACCAAGGGCAGCTACGCGTTCGGCATTGTCGCCAACGGTTATGGCGGTGGTGCCGTCACGGTGACCTCGACCGGCGACGTTACCGCTGCCGGCAACAACGCGACCGGGATTTCTGCCTCCAGCGCTGGTGGGCCGGTCAACGTCACCATCAAATCGGGTACGGTGTCGGGAGGCACGGGGACCGGGGCGGGTGTCGCCTTGCTGCAAGGCACCAGCAATACGCTGACCAACTTCGGCACGGTGACGGCCTTGTCCGGCCTCGCGATCACAGGTGACACCGGCAACAACACCGTCAATAATTTCGGCACGGTGATCGGCAGTGTGATTCTGGGTACCGGCACCAACGCCTTCAACAACACGGCGGGCGGGTTTTTCAATAGCGGCGCCACCGTCAATCTCGGCACGGGCAATACGCTGACCAACGCCGGCACGCTGTCGCCGGGCGGCGCCGGCGTGATCCAGACTACCGCGCTGACAGGCAACCTGACGCAGACCGCGACCGGGCGGCTGGTCACCGATGTCAACATGTCAGGCGCGACCGGTGACCGGATCAACGTCTCCGGCACGGCCAATCTCGCCGGCACGGTGCAGCTGCAGGTATCGAACCTGACACTTGCGCCATGGCAGCAAACCATCCTGTCGGCTACGGGCGGGACCACCAATAACGGGCTTTCGCTGCTGGCAAGCCCGGCGTTGCAGGCGCAACTCTTGTTTCCCAACGCCACCGACGTCGTCGTCAAGAGCGCGGGCGTCAATTTTGCGTTGCCGGGGCTGAACAATAACCAGATCGCGGTCGGCAACGCGCTCAACGGCGCAGCGCAGAGCGGCGGCCTCGTCGGACCCATCTTCAACGTTTTGCTCAACACCACGTCAGCTACCGGCTATGGCCTTGCGCTTACGCAGCTCACGGGTGAGGCCGCCACCGGCACGCAGCAGACGACCTTCGATGCGATGAACCTGTTCATGGGCACGATGCTCGACCCCTTCAATCGCGGCTCGACGTCGATGCCGGGCGCTAGCGCGAGCGGCTATGCGTCCGAAGGCTATGCCCGCGCCTATGCCTCCGACGGCCGCAAGCGCACCGCCGCCGAGCGTGACGCCTATGCGATGTTCACCAAGGCGCCGCCGCAAAATTTCGAGGCACGTTGGAACGTATGGGCCGCCGGCTTCGGCGGTTCACAGACTACCGACGGCAATGCCGCTGTCGGCAGCAACAGCGTGACCAGCCGCATCGCCGGCGGCGCGGTCGGAGCGGACTATCTGTTCTCGCCGAACACCATCGCCGGCTTCGCGCTGGCCGGTGGCGGCACCAACTTCAGCCTTGCCAACAATCTCGGCAGCGGCCGGTCCGATCTGTTCCAGGCCGGCGTCTATGCGCGCCACACCATGGGCGCGGCTTACATCGCCGGCGCGCTGGCTTATGGCTGGCAGGACATCACGACCAACCGCACCGTCACACTGGCCGGCATCGATCAGTTGCAGGCGCGCTTCAATGCCAACGCGTTCTCCGGCCGGCTCGAAGGCGGCTATCGTTTTGTCAGCCCATGGATGGGCGTCGGCATCACGCCCTATGCTGCGGCTCAATTCACGACCTTCGACCTGCCGGCCTATGCCGAGCAGGCGATCATCGGCACCAATAATTTCGCGCTGGCCTATGGCGCCAAGAGCGTTACCGATCCGCGCAGCGAACTCGGCTTCCGCACCGACAAATCTTACGTGATGCAAGATGGCGTCCTGACGCTGCGCGGCCGTGTCGCCTGGGCGCATGATTACACCACCGACCGCTCGATCGGCGCCACCTTCCAGTCGCTGCCGGGCGCATCGTTCGTGGTCAACGGCGCGGCGCAGTCGGCCGACTCGGTACTGACCACGGGGGCAGTCGAGATGAGATGGCGCAACAACTGGTCGATAGCCGCAACCTTCGAAGGTGAGTTCTCCAACGTCACCACCAGCTATGCCGGCAAGGGCGTGGCGCGCTATCAGTGGTGACGCCAACTTCCGCCAACGTGAAGGTTTTCGAATTACGGTGAAAAAAATTAAGTGCACTGTCACCGTAATACCGGCGCCACCTTCCAGTCGCTGCCGGGCGCATCGTTCGTGGTCAACGGCGCGGCGCAGTCGGCCGACTCGGTACTGACCACGGGGGCAGTCGAGATGAGATGGCGCAACAACTGGTCGATAGCCGCAACCTTCGAAGGTGAGTTCTCCAACGTCACCACCAGCTATGCCGGCAAGGGCGTGGCGCGCTATCAGTGGTGACGCCAACTTCCGCCAACGTGAAGGTTTTCGAATTACGGTGAAAAAAATTAAGCGTCCCCGTAAAACGCAAAGTCCGCCGGCCGGAAACCGGCTCTCAGAAGATCAGATCGTGCTGCGGCGGATGGAACCCGACGGCGGCCGCCTCGTATGGGCCCGCGTCGTGCCCGACGGAGTGCAGGTCGTCCGGCAGAAGTGGCATCGGATGAGCGGCGTCGGCGAAAGCCGCATGGACGACCTCGGCGGACGATGCCGGCGTGGGGGCCGCATGGCCGGAGCCGAAGCTTTCCTTGAACCGGAACGAATCGGCCTCCGCCGCGCCCTGGATGGTCACGCTCACCGTCTGGGGCGTCCCGTCGATCGTCGTCACGGTGAAGCAGTCGGTCAGCGTATCGCAGGACCGCAGGGCCTCCACCGCCGGGTTGCCCGGATCGAGCGTGTAGGTCCAGGTGCCGTCGGCCGTCATGGTGAAGCTGCCGTAGCCGTGCTCGCTGGCCCGAGGGCACGTCGTCGCCGTGAAAGTATCGTCCGGATTGTCCACGTCCTTGTCGCTCAAGGTGCCGCTGGCGCTGGGCGGCGGCAGGCAGGAGTAGCTCGGTTCGGTCACGCATCCGTGGGTATCCCCGCAGATCGTCGCCGCGTCGTTGCTGCCCTCGATCGTGACGCTCACAGATTGCGCGGTCCCGTCCGCCGTCTTCACCGTGAAGCTGTCGGTGAGGCTCTGACCGACGTTGAGCGCCTGGACCGCGCAGTTGCCGTTGTCGAGTGCGAAGGTCCAGTGCCCGTCGGGCGTCATGGTGAAGGTGCCGTAGCCGTTGTCGCTGGTCTCGGGACAGGCGACCGCGTCGAAGTCGTTCGAAGGTCCGTCAACGTCGACGGCGGTCAGCACGCCGCTGGCGGTCGGGACGCCGTGGTCGGCGTTGTGGACCCCGCCGGCCTCGACCACGCGTCCATGCGTGTCGCCAGAGACGACGGACGGATCGTCCGCGCCCTGGATGGTCACGGTGATCGTCTGCGGCGTGCCGCCGATCGTGGTCACGGTGAAAGTGTCCGTCGTCGTGTCGCAGGCCTTCAGCGCGAGCACGGCCGGATTGGCGTCGTCGAGCGTGTAGGTCCAGTGCCCGTCGGTCGTCATGGTGAAGGTACCGTAGCCGTGGTCGCTGGCGTGGGGTGTGCTCACCGCGGTGAACGTGTTGGCGGGATCGTCGACGTCGGCGTCGGTCAGCGTGCCGCTCGCGGTCGGCGCGGCATGGACGTCGTGACCGGCCGCGAAGGCCATGGCGGTGGCGGCAACCGATCTGGCGGTGGCGCCGGAGATCACGGACGCGTCGTCCGTCCCGTGGATGTCGATGGTGAAGCTTTGGCTCGCCGAGGCGAAGCCGTCGGAGGCGGTGATCGTGAAGTTGTCGGCGCTGGGAGCCTTCAGCGCGTTGATGGCGTCGTTGTTGGGTACGTAGGTGTAGGCGCCGGTATGGCTGTTCACGTAGAGGATTCCGAACGAGCCCGGCTTCTCGACGTCGAAGTTCGCGCCCGCCACCGTGAAGGGGCCGCCGATCCCGCCGGCGATGCCGAAGGTCGGCGCGCCGCCGGAGCCGAAGCTCGAGGCCCAGAAGCTGCCGCTGGACGCGGAGAAGTCGTCGAACACGACCGTGTCGATCTCGACCGGAGCCGAGCCGAGGTTCAGGGTCGGCACCGAATGGATCAACGGCGCATCCGGGACGAAGCTCGCCGGCACAACCAGTCCCTGAAGGGCATGCGGCGCCGTCGGCCCGTCCGGAGCTTCGAAATTGATCGGCTGCGGCGACAGATCGGCCTCGCCGGGCGGCGTGCTGGAGCCGGGCGGCCCGTGCTCCCGCGAATAGTTCGCGAGCACGTCCTGTTGCTGGGCCTGCAGGTCGCCCATCTGCGACGCGTTATTGGCGACCTGGGCGAAGCTGACCGAGGACCCTACCTTGCTCAGGACGACGGTCTGTCCGGGATCGTCGACGATGATGTGGCGCGGCACAGCCTCCTTGGTGACGAGCTCGAAGGAGCCGTGCGCGAAATCCTTGTAAGTGATGCTGTCGTGATCGAACAGCGCGACGTCCGGATCGGCGCCCCACGCCTCCTTCAGCGCGGAAAGGATCAGCGCCACGAAGGAAATCCCGCCGGTCAGGGACGCGACGCCGAGCCGGCCGCCGGGCGGCGTGCGTCGTAGACCGTCGAAGACCCGTGCCGGCGACATCGCCACGTCTCGCATGTTGTTGTTCCGGATCGTGCCGATGCCGCCGCATCCGCCCGCCTTGCGCACTCGGAAATACGCCATTTCAGGGCACGCCGCGCAGCATGAACGCGGGCCCGACTGACTATTAAGTGGTAGTCCAAAGCCCGATCTGGCCCGTCTCGCGCGGCTCTGCCATCATTCGCGGGGTGCAATGATGGGGCTCTTCTCGCGAAGGGAGAAGCGGCATGGACGCGCGACGGACGATGGCGGGCCTCGCGGCCCTGTGTCTCGGCTTCCTGTGTCTCGGCGTCCTGTGTCTCGGCTTGACCGCATCCCGGAGCGCGTCGGCGCAGAACGCGCCGCCATCCGACGTCAAACCCATCGGCAAGATCGTGATGATCGTCGGCAAGGTGGCGGTCGAGCACGTCGGCGCGGCCGTCGTCCAGACCGCCCTTTCCGACGACAAGGCCGCCGTCAAGGTCGGCGACCCGGTCTACCAGGGCGACGTGGTCAAGACCGGCGCCGACGGCAAGCTCGGCATCAATTTCGCCGACGGCTCTTCGTTCAATCTGTCCAGCAACGCCAGCATGGAGATGAACGAATTCGTCTACGACCCGGGCGCCAAATCCAACGCGAGCCTGTTCAACCTGACCAGGGGGACGGCCACCTTCGTGGCCGGTGCCGTCGCCAAGAGCGGCGACATGAAGGTCGACACTCCGGTGGCGACCATGGGCATCCGGGGCACCACGCCCCACATCGAGGTCTCCGACGACGGCACCGTCAGGTTCTCCACCCTGATCGAGGAGGGCAAGGACCGGGTGCTGGACAAGAGCGGCGTTCCGAAGCGCAGGGCGCCCGCTCCGGCGCGGGAGGGGAGGGCCGAGCGTACCCCCGGCATCTGCCGCGGATGCTGAACGCGCGCCTCGGGGCGGCGTCGATCGTGATCCTGCTGCTCGTGCCGGCCGCCGCACAGAAGCCGAACGAAGGCCAGTTCCGGAACGTCGAGCTGTGCAACGGCGCCGCCGCCCCCGACATGCGGATCATGGCCTGCTCGGCCTTCATCGAGGCGAACCAGGGCGGCCCGTCCTCCCTCGCCATCGCCTACAACAACCGCGGCGTCGCCTACGCCGAGAAGGCCGACTACGACCATGCCGCGGCCGACTTCGAAAGCGCCATCGCGGTCGATCCGGCCTTCGTCAAGGCCGTCAACAACCTCGGAGCGGCCAGACTGAGAAAGGGCGACTACGACGCCGCGATCGAGGATTTCGACCGGGCCGTCGACCTCGCTCCGACCTATGCGCGGGCCTTCGCCAACCGCGCCGAGGCCCGGCTGAAGAAGGGCGATCCGACGCGCGCGGAGCGCGACTACGCCGAAGCGGTGCGTCTCGACCCCGACCTAGAAGGGGCTTGGAGCGGCCTCTGCTGGATCCGGGCGAGTTCGACGGAGGCGCGGGACGCCATGGAGGCTTGCGACAGGGCGATCGGCGCCGGCGCCCACACCTCGGCGACCTACGATTCCCGCGCGTTGGCGAACCTCAGGGCCGGACGTTTCGCGGCGGCGATCGCCGACTACGATTCCGCGCTCCGCATCGACCCGAAGTTGGCGGCCGCGCTGTACGGCCGGGGCCTGGCGAAGGCCCGCCGCGGCGACATCGCCGCCGGCGATGCCGACGTCGCGGCCGCGAAGGCCCTCCGGACCGACATCGCGGAGGAATTCGCGCGCTATGGCGTGCACTAGGTGTGGTCTGTCAGGAGGTTGTCCATCTGGTCTGAACCGAGGCACTCCACTGGACCTATGGATACACGGATTAGCGCGGCCGGCTGCGCTCGATGATCTCGGCGGCGCCCTTGTCCAGCAGATCGAGTCCCACGGCACGGCCGAGCTCACGCGGACGGTTGGCAGGGCCAGTGCGCAAGGCTTCGATGATGGTGTTGCCGGAGAGGTCGAGCACGGATGCAGCCAGCGTCATCTGATCGCCGTCGATGGTCGAAAAACCCGCCACCGGCGAGTTGCAGTGGCCGTTGAGCACCCAGAGCACCTCGCGCTCGGCGTCGGCAGAGGCGTGCGCTAGGGGATCGTCGATCGACGACAGAATTTTCCGCGTTTGCCAGTCCTGTGCGGCGCATTCGACCGCGACGATGCCCTGCCCCGCTGCGGGCAGCATTTCGGTCGCGGTGAATTCGTAGGCGATGCGGCTGGAAAGACCAACGCGATCGAGACCTGAGCGCGCCATGATCAACGCGTCCGCGGGTCCCACCGCGCCGCCATCCGGCAGCTTCTGCTTCTCGCCATTGTCGAGCTTTCGCACGCGCGTGTCGGCGGCGCCGCGGAAGTGGATGACTTCGACATCGGGAAACAATCGCCGCGCATAGGCCGCACGACGCACGGCGTTGGTGCCGATCTTGAAACCCTTGCCGCGCGATTGGCGCAGCGCTGCCAGCGTGACGCCATCGCGCAGCACCAGCGCATCGCTCGCGGGATCGCGCGAGAGCGTGGCGCCGATGACGAGGCCGGGCGTGTCCTCGTTGCCCGGCATGTCCTTCAGGGAGTGCATCGCGGCCTGGAGTTCGCCCGACAGCACCGCGGCCCGGATCTGCGCCACGAAGGCACCACCCTTGCCGCCGTGCGGCAGGAGCTTGCTGGTCTGGTCGAGATCGCCCGTGGTGTCAAACTTGACGATCTCGACATCGAGATCCGGCATGGCGGCGGTCAGGCGGCGCGCGATCTCGTCCGTCTGTGCCAGCGCCATCACGCTCCTGCGGGTGCCGATCCGAATCCGATGTGCCACGATCCGTGCTCCACGTGAGACCTGGGTCCGCGGCAGAAGCCGCGAGCCCCGGACGGCCGACAATCGCAGCCGGGAGGCACAGATTTCACATCGCCCCCTGAACGACAAGAGCAAAAGGTTGCGGACCCGAGGCGACGTTCGAGGCGATCACCTGGACGATGTAATCTCCCGCGGCGGCCTGGGCGATATGGACCAGTTCCACATTGTTCTTCGAATCGAACGCTCCCGCCGGCTGCCCGCTGTTTCCGACGAAAACCGTGCCGTCGGGTGCCCGCACAACCAGGTTGAGATTATTGACGAGCGCCGCCCCCGGAAAATCGGAATAGGCCATCACGACCCGCAACGCAGCGCCCGGCTTCGCCACGGTGACGGTTCGCTGGTCCATCTCGCCGGTCTGGAGGGGTCGTCCCTCCGCAAAGTTCACGCGCAGTGGATCTGGCGGTGCCAGAACCGCGTCGAGATCGACCCGGCCGTATCCCTGATTGTTGTCCAACGAGGACGCCGCGCCGCTCAGAAAGACGGCCGAAGTCACCAGCGTGGCCTTGAGTAGCGCCGCCGATGGCGAGGCGATGCCCCGGTTGGTGCGCAGATACTGCCTGACCACGCCGACGGCGCCCGCGGTGAGCGGCGTCGCCATGCTGGTGCCGCCGTCATACATGTACAGCTTGCTCCGGTCGAACCTCGCCCAACCGAAATTGTTCTCGGCGATCATCCGCGACCGTGTCGACAGGATGAACGTCCCGGGCGCGACGACGTCCGGCTTGATCCGTCCGTCCGCGGTGGGGCCCCGGCTGCTGAAGGCCACAATGTCGTCCGGATTGTCCGACACCTGCGCGGATTTGAGCGGCTCGGCCGGGTAGTCCTTCGGCCAGCTATCGCCATAGGTCATGTGGAATTCCGGCCGGTTGTTCTCGCACGCGCCAACGGTGATGCAGTTTTTCGCGGTCCCGGGCGCCGTGACGCTGCCCAGATCAACCACGCCATTGCGATCTGCGTCCGTGCCATCGTTGCCTGCAGCAAAGAGGATGCAGAAGTCGGGCTTGCTCCAGACAAACTTGTCCAGCTGCTGGCATTGCTCGTCATATTCTCCAGGATTCCCGCCGCCCCAGGAATTCGAGTGAATGCGTGCCCCTTTTGCATAGGCATCGCCGAACAGGACGGCCAGGTCGTTGGGAATCCCGGACAGCAGGAAGCGACCGTTTTTCGCCAGATCGGCTGGGTTCTTCCATTTCATCTCCTGCTCGATCGCCTGGAAGACGAGCCGAGCGCCGGACGACAGGCCGCGGACCGGCCCCGTCAATCCCTGAAAATTGGAGCTGGCAATGCCGCTGCCAAGAACCGAACCGGTGGTGTGCGTGCCGTGGCCACTGTCGAGATCAGCAGGCCCATCATCGCCGCCGGGATTCTTGATGAACCTGCTGTAGTCGCGCGTGATGGGATAGCTCTTGATGAAGCTGATGCGGCCGACGAAATCCGGATGCATGTTGTTCGGGTCGCCACTGTCCAGTCCGGTATCGGCTACCGCAATGATCTCACCGTCACCATTGAGACCTAGGCCCGGATGCCCGAGCGAAGCCGCGGTCCCCATGACGACGGCGGCCCGGTCATTCGACTTGCGCGGAATGGCGCGCTCGGTGATCTGGCTCACGCCGTGGACGCGCGACAATTGCTCGAGCTGGCGCGCGACGGCCGTGGCCGTCGTACGCTTGGTCCCCACGATGAGAACGTCGGAACCCTTGCGCTTGTCGAGGATATCGAAGCCGAGTTTAGTGACCTGCTTGATCGCCTTGGCCGCCTGCGTCGCGCGAAAGAACTGCACCGTATAGACGCCAGCGCGAATGCGCGTGCGTGGCACCTCCGGAAGCCCCTCGCCCAGCGCCTTTCCCGGCCCGGGAATCGTGTCGGCAGCCAGTCGCGCCGAAAACGGGAGATGGCCGACCCAGCGCACGAAGGGCAGCGACGAGACGGCTGCGAGATCCTTCGCCGCCATGTTCGCGATGTAGGAGAACCCCTCATAGGGCTGCACGAAGTCGGCCCCGGCCTTGCTCGCGGCCTTGAGCCAATCCTGCTTGATCGGTCCGATGAACTGCACGATGTAGTGATGCGGCCCGGAGCTCAACCTCGGCGCCTTCTTGTAGGCGGGATGGGCCACTGTCTTGCCCTTTGCATTGATGCGCGCCATCGATGTGTCGATGCCGCCCGCCGCCGGCAGCGTGTACTGATCCGTGATGTCCTCGGTCAGATAATTGCGCTTGATGTCGTCAGCGGCGCTGTCCGGCACTTCGGCGACGGTGAAGGCCGGATAAGTCTCGATCACTCTCAACGGCGAGCCGGCCTTGGTGGCGGCCTCTGAATCATAAATCTTGAGAATGCGCGTCATGACACCCTCCCTGTCAGTTCGTGATGGAAATAAATTGAATTATTGGACCAATCTTACCTTTGGTTGCAATCACATGCAACGCGTAGGGCCACTGAATTTGGCGAAAACAGCCCCGGAACATGCACGCGGCTTCCCACAGGGCTATCGCATATGAAGAAAGACGCGGCGACCAACTCGCTTGCAGCCATCCTTCGAGACGCCCGCCTGCGGCGGGCCCTCAGAATGAGGGTCGCGTTTTGCGGCGAGATATCACACCCTCATGGCGAGGAGCCCGCCATAGGCGGGCGTCGCGGATACAGCGCGGCCGGCGGAAGGAACCTGGATTCGCTTGAGGTCGACGGGCGCGGCCTACCGCGCATCCTCCAATATCATATCGGAGGCCTTCTCCGCGATCATGATGATCGGCGCGTTGGTGTTCCCGGAGACGAGGTCCGGCATGATCGAACCGTCGACGACGCGCAGGCCCTCGAGCCCCCTCACCTTCAGCCGCTGGTCCACCACCGCGAGCGCGTCATTGCCCATACGACAGGTCGAGGTCGGATGGTAGATGGTGCTGCCGCGCTCGCGGCAATAATCCAGAAGCTCGGCGTCCGTGGATACCTTCGCGCCGGGATCGTACTCGCTGATCACGAACGGCTTCAGCGCCGACGCATGCAAGATCATTCGCAGGATCTTGAGGCCTTCGACGTTGGTGGTGCGGTCGGTCTCGGTCGACATGTAGTTGATGCGGATTTCCGGCGGCACGTTCGGGTCCGCGCTCCGGATGCGCAAGGACCCACGGCTTTCGGGCCGGAGCTGGCACACCGACGCCGTGAAGCCGGAGAAATCATGCAGCTTCTCGCCCATCTTGTCGGTCGAGAACGGCAGGAAGTGCACCTGGATGTCGGGCGAAGCCAGCCGCGGATTGGTCTTGAAGAAAGCGCCCGCCGTGCCGGCCGCGATCGTCAGCCAGCCTTTCCGGAAGAGCGCATAGCGCGCGCCGGCGAGGGTGCGGCGGAGCGGATGGTTGACGGTGTCGTTGAGCGTAATCTTCTGCGAGCAGCGCATCACGACGCGAACCTGCATGTGGTCCTGGAGATCGTGACCGACGCCAGCTGCGTCCAGCACGACGTCGATGCCGTGCTTGCGCAGGAGATCCGCAGGCCCGACGCCGGAGAGCTGCAGGAGCTGCGGCGAGTTGTAGGCGCCGCTCGACAGCACGATCTCCTTCCGCGCACGCGCACGGCGCACAGTTGCGCCTTGCCGGTACTCGACGCCGACCGCACGGCGGCCCTCGAACAGCACGCGCTGGCCGAGCGCCTCGGTCTCGATCTTGAGATTGCTGCGCGTCTTCGCGGGGCCGAGATAGGCCACCGCCGTCGAGGCGCGGCGGCCGTTGCGCGTGGTGGTCTGGAACAGGCCGACGCCTTCCTGCGTGGCGCCGTTGAAATCGGGATTGTAGGGCAAACCGGTCTCGACCGCGGCGTCGATGAAGGCTTTCGACAGCGGATCGGTCACGACCATGTTGGAGACCGGCAGCGGCCCGCTGCTGCCGTGATATTGATCGGCGCCGCGCGTCTGGTTCTCCGCCTTCTTGAAATAGGGCAGCACGTCGTCATAACCCCAGCCGGCATTACCGTGCTGGCGCCAGCGATCGTAGTCCTCGTGCTGGCCGCGAACATAGAGCAGGCCGTTGATCGAGCTCGATCCGCCCAGCGTTTTGCCGCGTGGCTGAAACACCTGGCGGCCCTTCAGCTCGGGCTCCGGCTCGGTCTGGTACATCCAGTTGACGGTCTTTTCCTTGAACAGCTTGCCGTAGCCGAGCGGCACGTGGATCCAGATGTTGGAATCCTTCGGGCCGGCCTCGAGCAGCAGCACCGAGTGCTTGCCGTTCGCCGACAGGCGATTGGCGAGCACACAGCCGGCAGAGCCGGCGCCGACGATAATGTAGTCGAACTCGGGATCGGACGGGGCGAGAATGGAATTTGCGTTCATGCGCTATTGTTCTTCTTGTCGGTGTGGGCGTTTCCAGTGTCGTGATTAGCACAATCATGCGCGGAGGCGCAGCGCCTCGACCAGCGACTTGAACGCACGGGCATATTCCGCGCCCGCCCTTGCGATATCGGCGCGCCCGGCGCAAGCGACCGCGGCTTCCGTCACAGCACCGAGCAGCAGCCGCGCCAGCGGCTCGACCGGCTGCCTTGCGATCAGGCCGGCCTCCATCGCCACCGCGAGCGCGCGCGGCATCTTGCCGCCAAAGTGTTTGGCATCGATCTCGCGCCAGCGCTCCCAGCCGAGCACGGCCGGACCGTCGCGCAGAATGATCTGGCCGGTCGGCCCCTTGGCGGTCACAGCAAAATAATGCTGGGTGCCGGCGACCATCGCGGCCAGCACGTCCTTCTCGGCGCGCGCGGTGCTGTCGATCTCGGCGACGAGGTCGCGCGAGACCAGGTCGAAGACCGCTTCGAACACCGCCTCCTTGGTCCTGAAGTGATGATAGACCGCGCCCTTGGCGACGCCGGCGGCTTCAGCGATCTCGTCCATCGTCGTCGCGGCAAACCCTTGCATCCCGAACAACCGGCGCGCCGCCGTCAGGATCGCCTCCGATGTCGCGGCCCGCCGCTCCGCCTGCTTCGCCATCAGCCCCGTCTAGTCCAATTCGGCGGATCCCACCAGTTGACTTTTCGACCAAGGGTCGGTATTTACAGACCGTCAGTCGGTTTATAATCCGAGGTGCTGCCAATGCCGAGCCGTGAGATTGTCGAAGCCTTTGCAAAGCGGTTGGAGGATGGCGATTTTGTCGGAGCGATCCTCGATTACTACTCTCCGGACGCCGCGACGTATGAAAACCAGACCGAACCCGTGGTCGGTCGCGACAAGCTCGCGGCCAAAGAGCGCGGCGTGCTGGCGGCCTTCAAGGAAGTCAAGGCGGTGCGGATCGGGCCGAGCCTGATCGAAGGCGACCATGTCGCCTCGCGCTGGAAGTTCAGCTTCATCAATGCCGAAGGTGTGACGCGGACACTCGACGAAATCGCGTGGCAGACCTGGCGGGGCGATCAGCTGATCGAGGAGCGGTTCTATTACGATCCGAAGCAGATGGGACGATGAACCGGCGCCCTCAAGGCCGAGCTGCTAACGTCAAACCGCATCCGCCCGCAGCAGCGTATCCACCGTGATCGTGCCCCGCGCGCGGGAGACGCAGGCGCAGATCTTCTGGTTGCTTTGCTTCTGGTGATCACTGAAGAAGACGTCGCGATGGTCGATCTCGCCGTCGACGTCGACGACGTCGATGGCGCAGAGGCCGCATTCGCCGCGCTTGCAGTCGGATATCACCTCAAAGCCGCTGGCGTTGAGGACATCAAGCATCGAGCGCTCGCGCGGGATCTCGAGCTCGACATTGGAGCCCTTCAGGCGCACGCGAAAGGTTTCGCTCGGCAGCGTGCCGCTGGAGCCAAACGTCTCGTAGCGGAGATCGGGAAGCGGATGGCCGGCGCCGATCCAGGCGTGGCGGGCGGCATCGAGCATCCGCATCGGGCCGCAGAACAGCGTCAGCGTGCCCTTCGGCAGCTCGGCGAACAGCCTGTCGAGATCGAGCCGCTTGCCTTCATTGCTGGCATGGACGACCAGGCGGTCGCCGAGCAGGCTTGAGAGCTCGTCGAGATAGGCGGCGTCAGCGCGCCCGCGCACGGCGTAGTGCAGCGTGACAGCGGCGCCGCGGCGCGCCAGCGCCTGTGCGGCACTGAGGATCGGGGTGATGCCGATGCCGCCGGCGATCAGGCAATAGTTTTGGCGCGTCCAATCGACCGCGAGCAGCGACGACGGCCGCGTAATGTCGAGCCGTGCGCCCGGCGCGAGCTGCCACATGTAGCGTGAGCCGCCGCGGGAATCCTCCGCGCGGCGCACCGCGATCCTGAAGCCTTGCGGCGAGGCTTCACCGACCAGCGAATAGGACCGTGTCTCGGGCTGGCCGTCGATGGTGACGCTGACATTGATGTGGCTGCCGACCGGATAGGCGGCGCCGTCGAACTGATCCGGGCGGATCAGGAATTCGCGGATGCCGGGCGCAAGATCGCGGGTCGAGACGAGCGTGGCCGGAATCCAGGTTTCGACGAAGCGCATGGTGCCCTCAATCGGTTGCGGTCATGATCCGCGCCAGCGCCGGCAGCAAATCGAGATGGGTGCGGTTGCGCAGCGCGAGCCTTAAGTTGCGCACCGCGAGCCGGGCGTGCTCGCGCATCACGGCCTCGGCCCGTGCGCCCTCGCGGTTCTCGATCGCGTCGATCACGACGCGGTGGTGCTCCTGCCCGATGATCAGGATCTGCTGCGCCTCGGGCAGTGCCGACTGCGCCATCACGAAGGCGCTCGGCGAGGCGAACGGCAGCGCCGAGGCGCGGTCGATCTGCCGGATCAGCGGCGGGCTGCGCGATAATTCGGTGAGCAGCGCGTGGAAGCGCGCGTTCAGCGCGACATAGGACGAGAACGCTTCGATCGAGATCGGCACTTGCCGCAGCAGCTCGTCGATCGCGGCGAGGCACTCCTTGAGCGGCTCGAGCTCGCGCGCGGAGACGCCGCGCTCGGCGGCAAAGCGCGCGGCGAGGCCTTCCAGCGTGCCGCGCAGCTCGATGGAATCGGAGATGTCGCGCTCGGAGAACGCTTTCACCATGAAGCCGCCGGAGGGGATCGCCTCCAGCAGGCCTTCCTCCTCCAGCCGCACCAGCGCCATGCGCACCGGCGTGCGCGAGGCGCCGGTGGTCTCCACCGCCTGCAGCTCGGAGATGCGCTCGCCGGGACGTAAAGTCCCCGACAGGATCTGGTCGCGCAACGCGAGCTGCGCCTTCACGGTCTGCGAGACGGAGCGGTCGACCTCACGTTCGGCCATGATCTACTCCGCGGCCTGGAGCTGCTGCGGCGGGTTCTCCTTCGCGAGCATCCTGTCGATCAGCTTGCGCATCCACATCGCGCCGGCGTCGATATTGAGATTGTAGAAGATGCGGTCCGGGTTCTCGTCCATGGCGCGCTGCTGCGCCTCCAGGATCAGCTCGTCCTCGTGGAAGATGCCGGAGACGCCGTCGCGGATTTCGGTGGTAATGCGCTGCTCGCCGATCTGATAGTTGCGCACGAACGCCCAGAAATAGTGGCAGGTCTTCTCGGTCTCGGGCGTGATGGTGTTGAGCACAAAGCCGTTGACGCCCTGCGAGCGGTCGCCTTCCGGCGCGCCGGTGCCGGTTGGCGCCACGCCGACGTCGATGGCGATGGTGCACGGGGCCTCGAAGCGGATGATCTGCCAGCGGTCGACGAGGCCGGACTTGCCGAGCTGTTTGGCCCAGAACGGCGGCGCCTCGATGCCGCGCATCCAGCGCGTCACCGTCACCGTCTTCTCGCCATGGGTGACGTCGAACGGCGCTTCGGCGACCGCGTCATTGCCGATGGAGGAGCCGTGCACAAACGTCTCGTGGGTGAGGTCCATGAGATTGTCGAGCACGAGGCGGTAGTCGCAATTGACGCGGATGGTCTTGCCGTCGCCGGCCCAGGCCGGATCGTGATTCCAGTGCATGTCGGGCACCAGCGCGGGATCGGCGAGCGCTGGATCGCCCATCCAGAGCCAGACGTAGCGGTGACGCTCGACGACGGGATAGGCGCGCACGCAGGCAGACGGGTTGATGGTCTCCTGCGAGGGCATGAAGGTGCAGCGGCCCTGCGCGTTGTATTTCAGGCCGTGATAGCCGCAGACGACGGTGTCGCCTTCGAGCCGGCCCTTGGACAGCGGCACCAGCCTGTGCCAGCAGGCATCCTCCAGCGCGGTCACCGCGCCGTCGGCCTTGCGGTACATCACGACGTGCTTGCCGCAGATCGTCCGCGGCAACAGCGCCGGCTTGACGTCGGCGTCCCAGGCGGCGGCGTACCAGGCGTTCATGGGGAAGGGTTTTGTCATTGGGCGATCTCCCAAGGCTTATGTATGCGTTATGTATACAATAGCTGGGAGATAGAATGATTCAAGGCCTGAATTGCCGTATTATAATACCGGCTGATGACGCCGTGTATACAGGATTCGCCCCACCGTCATTCCCCGCGAAGGCGGGGAGGTCCAGTACTCCGCGGCGGTCGTTGATTCATCAAATCGGCGCCGCGGAGTGCTGGATCACCCGCTTTCGCGGGTGATGACATCATCTGGGGGTAACGATAGCGGCGCTCGGCTCGGTCCCTACGCCCCGAACACCTTCTTCAGCCCGGCCTGGGCTTCTTCCTGAATCCGCTTCAGGTGCTCGGTGCTGCGGAAGCTTTCCGCGTAGATCTTGTAGACGTCCTCCGTCCCCGACGGCCGCGCGGCGAACCAACCGTAGTCGGTCTCGACCTTGATGCCGCCGAAGGGCTGGCCGTTGCCGGGCGCCTTGCTGAGCGTGGCGCGGACGGGATCGCCGGCGAGGTCCTTCAGTCCAAGTTGCTCGGGCGTGACGGATTTCAAGATGTTCTTCTGCGGCACGGTCGCCGCGACGTCGATGCGGGCGTAATGGGGCACGCCGAGCTCGGCGGTGAGATCGCCAAAGAGCTGGCTCGGATCGCGGCCGGTCTTGGCCATGATCTCGGCTGCGAGCAGGCCGAGGATGATGCCGTCCTTGTCGGTGGTCCACACCGTGCCGTCGCGGCGCAGGAACGAGGCCCCAGCGCTCTCCTCGCCGCCAAAGCCGAAGCCGCCCGTGAGGAGCCCGTCGACGAACCATTTGAAGCCGACCGGCGTCTCCACCAGCTTGCGGTCGAGCTTCTTGGCGACGCGGTCGATGATCGAGCTCGACACCACGGTCTTGCCGATCGCAGCGCTGCCGCCCCAGTTCGGGCGATGCGCGAACAGATAGGAGATCGCGGTCGCCAGATAATGGTTCGGATTCATCAGGCCGCCGGTGCGCGTCACGATGCCGTGGCGATCGGCGTCGGTGTCGTTGGCAAACGCAACGTCGAACCGGTCACGCATCGCGATCAGGCTCGCCATCGCATAGGGCGAGGAGCAATCCATGCGGATCTTGCCGTCCCAGTCGACGGTCATGAAACGGAAGGCCGGATCGATCGCCTCATTCACGACACTGGCCTTGAGGCCATAGCGCGCGATGATCGGATGCCAATAATGCACGGCAGCACCACCGAGCGGGTCGATGCCGATATTGATGCCGGCGGACTTGACCAGATCGAGATCGACGACATTGCCGAGATCGGCCACATAAGGCGTGATGTAGTCGTAGGCGTGCACGGTCGACGATTTCAGCGCTCTGGCATAGTCGATGCGCTTCACGCTCCTGAGGCCGTCGGCGAGATAGGCGTTGGCGCGCTTCTCGACGACGCTCGTGACGTCGGTGTCAGCCGGCCCGCCATGCGGCGGATTGTATTTGTAGCCGCCATCCTCCGGCGGATTGTGCGAGGGCGTGACGACAACGCCATCGGCCAGACCCGACGTGCGGCCCTTGTTGTAGGTCAGGATCGCGTGCGAGATGACAGGCGTCGGCGTGTAGCCGCCGTCCTTGTCGATCATCACCTCGACGCCGTTGGCCGCGAACACTTCGACGGCGCTGACGAGCGCCGGCTCGGCCAGCGCATGGGTGTCGATGCCGATGAAGAGCGGCCCGGTCAGCCCCTTTTCTTTTCTGTAGTCACAAATGGCCTGCGTGGTCGCGAGGATGTGGCCTTCGTTGAAGGAGCTCTTCAGCGAGGTGCCGCGATGGCCGGAGGTGCCAAACGCCACCCGCTGCGCCGGGTCCGCCGCGTCCGGCTTGCCCGCGAAATAGGCCGTCACGAGCCGCGGAATGTTGGCGAGCGCGTCCGGCGAGACCACTTTGCCCGCCGCGGGATCAACATCAGCCACTGGAAATATCCTCGTCCTGTCGTACAGAGATTGCGCCACACCATAGCATCGGCCGGGCCCGCGCCAAGGGCACAACACGCGCGGTGGGCGGCCGTTCCGGAGAACGTGCTATGGTCTTCTTTTGATCTGGTCTTTTTTCGAGTCGGCACATGGCGCTGTTTCACAGGCTCTTATTTCTGCTGATTGGCTCGCTCGCGATGGGCTTTGCGCCAGCGCGGGCCGCGGAATTCTACACCGAGGACCTCCGCATCCCGATGACGGAAGCCGGGCCGCAGGGACTGGAGGCGTTTCTGGTCCGCCCGGCCGGGACCAAGCGCTATCCGCTCGCGCTGCTCAGCCACGGCACGCCGCGCAGCTTTGGCGATCGCGCGACCATGACGGCGCACGCATATTACGGCATCGCGCTCGAATATGCCCGGCGCGGTTTCGCCGCGCTGATCGTGATGCGGCGCGGCTACGGCACCTCGCCCGGCGGCCGGGCCGACAGCGCCGGCGGCTGCGCCAATGCCGCCTATTTGCCGGCGGCAGCGGTTGCGATCGCGGATTTGCGCGCGGCGATCGATGCGATGTCGCGCCGGGCTGATGTCACCACGACGAGCATGATCGCGGCCGGCCATTCCGCCGGCGGACTCGCCACCGTCGCGCTGACGGCGCAGCCGCCGCCCGGCCTCGTCGCCGCGATCAGCTTTGCCGGCGGCCGCGGCTCGCGCGACGATGACGAAGACGTCTGCAACGAGGATGGGCTGGTGCAGGCCTTCGCCAGCTTCGGCAAGTCCTCACGGGTGCCGATGCTGTGGGTCTACGCGACCAACGATCTGTACTTCGGCCCTGACCTGGCGCGCCGCCTCTATGCCGCCTTTCGCGCCGGCGGCGGCAGCGCGAAATTCGTCACGGCACCGCCTTACGGCGACGACGGCCACTATCTCTATTCCGTGGCTGGCCGCCCGCAATGGACGCCTTATCTCGACGCCTTCCTGCGCGAGCGCGGGCTCGCCCACGACATGCTGAGCCCGCCCGATCCGCTGCCGCCGCCGGGCCATTTCAGTGACGCGGCGAAAGCCGAGTTTGCGCGCTATCTCGCCAGCACCATGCCGCACAAGGCCTTTGCGGTATCGCCCAATGGCGGTTACGGCTGGCGCTCGGGGCGCAACACCGTGGACGATGCGCAACGCGATTCGCTTGCGGCCTGCATGAAATGGTCGCCGACCTGCACGCTCTACGCGGTCGACGACCAGCTGGCGGGGACGACACGACAAATCACCACGGATCAAAGCGCCCGCACACGATAGGTACGCGGGCGATCGGATCTTTCGACAGTTGAGATCAGAGCCGCTCGCTGAGCGCGAGCTTGTAGCCGACACCGGTGACGGTGGCGATGACGGGCGTGCCGCTGCCGACGAGCTTGCGACGCAGCCGCGCCACCAACGCATCGACCGTGCGGATGTCGACCTCGGCCTGGCGGTTGCTGACGACCTCGATCAGATAGTCGCGGCTGAGCGGCCTGCCATCCGCACCGACGAGCGCGGCGAGCAGATCGAACTCGGCGCGCGTCAGCGCCACCGGCTTGCCGTCGCTGCCGAGCAGCTCGCGCCGCGTCAGGTCGATGATCCAGTCGCCGAAGGCGATCGAATTGTGGTTGCGCGCCGCCTTGCGGTCGATCGAGCGCCGCCGCAGCACGCTGCGCGCACGCGCCAGCAGCTCGCGCAGATTGATCGGCTTGGTGACGTAATGATCGCCGGCGATCTCGAGGCCGAGGATGCGGTCGACATCGGTGTCGCGGCGGGTCACGAAGATGATGCCCGCATTGCTGGTCGCCTGGATCTCCCTGGCGAGCTCGAAGCCGTCGCCGTCGGGCAACTGCAAATCGAGGAAGACCAGGTCGGTGCGCGCGCGCAGCGCCTGGCGACATTCCGCGCAGGTACCGGCGCCGACCACGTCGAAATTGTTCTCGCTGAAGTAACCGACCAGCATCGTCCGGATCACCGGGTCGTCTTCGACCACAATCAATCGCTCGCGCCCGATAGGACGCAATTCCTGAAGTGCGGAATCGGCCACGATGTTGGATGTCCTGTGTGCGTTTGAGCCACCCTGAAAATTCAGGCCGCCGCGCGACGCGCTGTCCTGTGAACGTACATTCACGGCTTATTCGAGCCCCCGAAACTGCCTGCTTGAACACTAGGCTTGTTATGCTGCCCAAACAATATTGGTCACGGTATTGAAGTATTAAGTATGAATTGGCCCACACTTCTCACTGAGCGCACCGATGCGCGGAACTCGGCCCCGCTTCGGCCGCGCCCGGCACCAACAAGCCTGCTCATCCGGCTCCGGATTCAACCGCCGGTTAACGTAAAGAAAGGCTTCCGCTTCGGTTTGGCCGGCACCGCCTCTATGCTTTCGCATCGCAAGCGCGAGAGAACGGCAAGACCACGGAGCAGGCGTGATGCAGGGGCAGGCCCGGTTGGCTGCCGGTCGGACCGACCGAGGCGCAACGCCCTTCGGCCGCTCGCACAGCCTCGACTTCCTGCGCGGCCTCGCCATCGTCGGCGTGATGGCGATCCACGTCTCGCAATCTTTTCCGTCAAATATCCATGCCGTCGATTACGCCTTCATGTGCGGCTGGACCGGCGTCAACGTGTTCTACTTCGTCAGCGCCATGACAATGTGCCTGATGTGGACGCAGCGCACCGAAGCGAGCCCGACGCGCAAATTCTACATCCGCCGCTTCTTGCGCATCGCGCCGCTGTTCTGGCTCGCGATCCCGGTCTACCTGTTCATCAACGGCACGGGCCCGAGCACCAACGCACCGAACGGCATCGGACCGCTCCAGGTGATCCTGACCGCGACGTTCCTGCACGGCTTCTGGCCCGACAGCGTCAACAGCGTCGTGCCGGGCGATTGGTCGATCGCAGCCGAGATGATGTTCTATCTGGTCTTCCCGTTCGTGATCACGGCGTTCGGATCGCGCCGTCATCTCTATCTTGCGCTCGCGATCGTGCTGCACCTCGTCAATGTCTGCCTGTTCAAGCCGTGGGCGTTCGCGCTGTTCTCGGCCTATTACGGCCCCGGCCACGAGGCGTTCGTCTGGAACGCGCTGCACATCAGCTTCCTGAACCAGTTGCCGGTCTTCCTGGTCGGCTGCGCGCTGTTCTTTGCGCTGCGCGACGGTTTTGCGAAGTCTGACGCCGCGATCCTCGCAGGCTTCGTCGCGCTGTCCTTTGTCGCCGACCGCGCGACCGGATCGCACGAGTTCAACTATCTCGTGATCAACCTCGTGCTCGGCGCACTCGTGTTCTGGTGCATCCGCCTTGCGATCCGCCTGCAACCACTCGAGGCGCTCGGCCGCAACTCCTATTCGATGTACCTGTCGCATTTCGCGGTGATCTTCGGCCTGCACCAGATCTGGCCGTTCGCGGACGGGCTGGCGTCGCTGCTGCTCGCCTATGTCGTCACGGCCGCGCTGAGCTACCTCGTCGCGCGCGCGACCTGGCACCTGGTCGAGCGGCACGCGCAGGATCTGGCGCATCGCCTGACATCTTCGGCGACCAAAGCCGCGCGCGCGGAGCCCGTCACCACGGCTCGCGTGGCGCTCAACAGCCGCAGCGCCGGCGTATGATCGGCCTCATGACATTCCCACCTCGACCCGGAACGACAACTGCTCCTCTGCCCCGGGTGCGATGTGCATCAGGCCCGGCTTGTCGCTGAAATCGCCGTCGAAGTCTTTGGGGCTGGCATAGCCGCGCCAGGGTTCGATGCAGAGGAACGGCGCGCCTGATGGTTTCGACCAGACGCCGAGTTCGCGAAAGCCGCGCCAGGACATTTTGAGCCAAGGCCCGGTGCCATCCGTGGAGGCATAGCGGACCGCATCACTTTTGACGGGGTCGAGGATGACGGCGTCATTGGCGAACAGGGCTTCCGACAGGGGAAGCACAGTGCCTCGGACGGGGCTTGGATCCGTTGCCGCGAGCAGGAGTCCGCCCTCGACACGGCGAACCGGAGACGGCTCCTCGTTCGTGAACGTCAGGGCGTAGCTCTCTTTCGGCACTCCAGCCTGAAGCGGCCAGTTGAAAGCGGGATGGCCACCGAGCGACGCCGGCAATGTCTCCTGGCCGGTGTTGGCGACCGTGAGCGAGAGATCGAGACCGGACTCGTCGAGCGCATAGGCCGCCGTCAGCCGGAACGCGAACGGATAGAGCGCGTGCGTCGCCTCGCTGTCCTCGAGCACGAGCGTGCAACGGCTCTCGCCGCGCTCCGCCCAGACAAAACGGCTGTCGCGCGCAAAGCCATGCTGGGTCATCCGGTAGGTCTTGCCCCGGTACCGCATCTCGTCATTGGCGAGACGCCCGACGATCGGAAACAGCAGCGGCGCATGACGCGCCCAGGCGGGACCTGCCGGCCAGACGAACTCAGTGCCGTCCTTGTGCTTGAGCGAGCACATCTCGGCGCCGTGCGCCTTGATGGTCGCGGTGAGCCCGCCATTGCGGAGTGTATGCGTCTCGTCGGTCATGGCGGCCTCCATCACGGCGAAGGCCGACGGCCCGAAGGGCATGTGGCCTCATGCGAGCGGACCATACCGCATTGGAAACGATTTCGCTCGCCTCGGGACGAGGCGAGCGAACAGCCGCAACGCTCAGTGGCGCATTGCCGTGCTAGGCTCGGGACGACCGTCCCACGCTTTCATAAACGAAGCCGGCCGCGGCCATCTCCTCGGGGCGGTAGATGTTGCGGAGGTCGACGACGACGGGCTGCGCCATGATCGCCTTCAGCCGGTCGAGATCGAGCGCGCGGAACTGCACCCATTCGGTGACGATGACCAGCGCGTCGGCACCTTGCGCGCAGGAATACGCGTCCTCGCAATAGGTGATGCTGGGCAGCTCGCCCTTGGCCTGCTCCATGCCGACGGGATCGAACGCCTTCACCTTCGCGCCCATGTCGATCAGACCGGTGACGAGCGGGATCGACGGCGCATCGCGCATGTCATCGGTGTCGGGCTTGAAGGTGAGACCGAGCACGGCGATGGTCTTGCCGCGCAGCGAGCCGCCGAGCGCCTGACTCACCTTACGCGCCATCGCGCGTTTGCGGTTCTCGTTGACCGCCAGCACGGATTCGACGATGCGCAAGCTCACGTCGTAATCCTGCGCGATCTTGATCAGCGCCTTGGTGTCCTTCGGGAAGCAGGAGCCGCCGAAGCCGGGACCGGCATGCAGGAATTTTGTGCCGATGCGGTTGTCCAGGCCGATGCCGCGCGCGATTTCCTGGACGTTGGCGCCGACTTTTTCGGCGAGGTCCGCGATCTCATTGATGAAGGTGATCTTGGTCGCGAGGAACGCATTGGCAGCGTATTTGATCATCTCGGCCGTGCGGCGCGCGGTGAACATCAGCGGCGCCTGGTTCAGCGACAGCGGGCGGTAGATGTCGCCCATCACCTTGCGGCCGCGCTCGTCGGAGGTGCCGACCACGACGCGATCGGGGAACTTGAAGTCGCGGATCGCGGCGCCCTCGCGCAGGAACTCAGGATTGGAGGCGACGACGACGTCGGCTAGCGGATTGGCCTCGCGGATGATGCGCTCGACCTCGTCACCGGTGCCGACCGGAACGGTCGACTTGGTCACCACCACGGTGAAGCCGGACAGCGACTGCGCGATCTCCTTCGCGGCGGCGTAGACGTAGGAGAGATCGGCATGACCGTCGCCGCGACGCGAGGGGGTGCCGACCGCGATGAACACGGCATCGGCATCCGCAACCGGCTTCGACAGGTCGGTGGTGAAGTCGAGCCGCTTGGCCTTCACATTGGTCGCGACCAGCTCGTCGAGGCCCGGCTCGTAGATCGGGATCTCGCCGCGATGAAGGCTAGCGACCTTCTTCTCGTCCTTGTCGACGCAGGTGACGTCGTGACCGAAATCCGCAAAGCAGGCTCCGGACACCAGTCCGACATACCCCGTGCCGATCATCGCAATTCGCATGAGAAACTCTTTCCGTTGACGACGGATGCTCCACTGAACACCCTAGACCATTTCTCTATCCGGCCGCACGCCCAACATTAGGGCAGGATGCTTCGCGAGCCGAACAAACCTTAGCCGTCGCCGCCCGGGTATTTTCTTGTGTCCTGCCGTCGCTTCGGCGATCACACGCCGTGGTACTTTCGATACCATTCGACGAAACGCGCGAGGCCTTCCGCGATTGGCGTCGACGGCGCGAAACCGACGTCGCGCTGGAGGGCGGAAATGTCGGCGCGCGTCTCCAGGACGTCGCCGGCCTGCATCGGCAGCAGCTTGCGGATCGCAGGCTTGCCGATGATCCTCTCGAGCGTCTCGACGAACTCGAGCAGCTTGACCGACCTGTTGTTGCCGATGTTGTAGACGCGGTACGGCGCATAGCTCGACGAATTTTCAGGCCGCTCCGCGTTCCACGCGGGATTCGGAGCTGCGGGCCGATCGAGGGTGCGGATCACGCCCTCGACGATGTCGTCGACATAGGTGAAGTCGCGCCACATGTCGCCATTATTGAAAATCTTGATCGGCTCATTCGCGAAGATCGCGCGCGTGAACAGATAAGCGGCCATGTCGGGCCGCCCCCACGGACCGTAGACGGTGAAGAAGCGAAGACC
This sequence comes from Bradyrhizobium sp. S3.12.5, assembly GCF_040548225.1. Lineage (NCBI taxonomy): Bacteria > Pseudomonadati > Pseudomonadota > Alphaproteobacteria > Hyphomicrobiales > Nitrobacteraceae > Bradyrhizobium > Bradyrhizobium sp. S3.12.5. Next base: position 121,218 of record NZ_JBEPRF010000020.1, on the reverse strand, counting down.
GGTCACCGGCAACTTGTGAACATGCGCAAAGGTGTGCGCCATCAGCTCGTTGGCCTTCTTGCTCGCGGCGTAGAGGCTGACCGGGTGGTTGACCGATTGCTCGGTCGAATACGGCAGGGTGCGATTGGCGCCATAGACCGAGCTCGACGAGGCGTAGACGAGATGCGCCAGACCATGGCGCCGGCCGGCCTCGAGCACGGTGACGAAGCCGTCACAATTGGCACGGATGCTGGTGATGGGATCGTCGATCGAGGCACGGACGCCCGGCTGCGCTGCAAGGTGGACAACCCGATCGGGCGCGACTTCATCGAATACGCGGATCACCGCGGCAAAATCGGCAAGGTCGATCTCGTGGAAACTGAAGCCGGGAAGGTGCTTGAGTCTTTCGAGGCGCGCGCGCTTCAGCGCCGGATCGTAATACGGCGTGAACGCATCGATACCAACGACCTGCTCGCCACGCGCCAACAGCCGTTCACAAACGTGCATTCCGATAAAGCCGGCAGCGCCGGTCACGATCACTGGTCGCAAAGTTGTCATCTCGTTCATTCCGCGAATGCAATGCCAGACCAGGACATGAGAGGCAAGGTTTTGACGATGACGACATCATCGAGTCAGGCTTGTCGTCCATGTAAGCGCATCGAAATGTGTAGGAAACATGATGGCATCATGCATCCACGCATGCTATCCGGCTAAGAGGATACTCGGACGATAGCGCTGCATGTGCTAGAGATCATATCGACCGTCCATTCCGCGCGGATGCCCAGTCTTGAGGCATTGTTCGCGCAAGACACGCGCAAAGAAAAAGATCGGCTTTGAAACTTTCCATCAACGGCAGGTTCCTGACACAATCGCTGACAGGCGTGCAGCGCTATGCCGCCGAGATCGTCAAAGCGATGGACCGCCTGCTCACGAGCGGCAAGGCGGCACCGCAACTCCTGGATGCGGAGTGGCAGATTCTGGTGCCACCCGATGCGCAGACGCTCGCCGGTCTTGGCCGCATCAAGTTCAAGCAGGTCGGAACTTTGCGCGGGCACGCATGGGACCAGATCGATCTGGCGCGCGCGGCCGCCGGCACGCGTCTCGTCAGCCTCGCCAATTCCGGTCCGGTGCTCCACCGCGACCATCTTGTCGTCATTCACGATGCACAAGTGTTCAAACGGCCGGACTTCTTCAGCTGGCGATACCTCGTCTTGCATCGATCGCTCGGCTATTTGCTGGCACGCACCGCAACCATTGCAACGGTTTCGGCGTTTTCACGCAACGAACTTGCCGACGCGCTCTCGCTGGATCCCGCATCGATCCCGATCGTTCCAAACAGTGCGGAGCACTTCGCCTCGGTCGCGCCCGATTTCTCGATCATCGAGTCCCTGCGCCTCGAACCCTACCGCTTCTTCCTCTTTGTCGGCTCGATGACGAAGAACAAGAATGTCGACACAGCCATTCGTGCGGCCGAGCGGCTAGGCCGCCCGGATTTCCCGCTGGTCGTGGTCGGAGGCGACAACAGCAAGGTCTTCGGAGGCGGCGCGACCGAGTCGAAAGCCGGAATCGTCATCGCCGGCCGCCTCAAGGACGAGGAAGTCGCCGCGCTCTTCGCCCGGGCTGCAGCTTTCGTGTTTCCGAGTCTGTACGAGGGCTTCGGCATCCCTCCCCTGGAGGCGATGTACTTCGCCTGCCCGGTCATTGCGAGTTCCGCGGAAGCCGTTCGCGAGACCTGCGCTGACGCTGCCGTCTACTTCGACCCGCTCAACCCCGGCGAGTTGTTGGCACGGATGCACGAAAGAATTGATCTCGGCAGGATTTCGCCGGCGGAACAAGAGAAGCAGCGGGAGCGGCTCGCGACATATTCGTGGACCAAATCGGCCGCCGCCATGCTCGATGTGCTCGCCAAATCGGCTCCGCAGGCCGCATCCCGCGGAGCGGCACCATGACTCGGCCCAAATATTGCTGCTTGGAGACGGTACACATGGTCTCTGCGAGACAAGGAAGGATCGACCGTTGTCCAGCGGCCTGAAGGTTCTGCATGTCGCCGAGACGGTGAGAGGCGGCATCGCAACCTACCTCAACGAGCTTCATCCGCATCAGAGCGCGAGCTTCGGACGCGGCAACGTCAGCTATGTCGTTCCGTCCGACCATCGCGGCGACCTGGTCAACATCGAGGATGAGGCCGTCACCACCTTCCCGCGCGACGGCCGCAACGCTGTCGGCCTGTTTGCCATGTTGTCCGCGACCATGCGCGCGGTCCGCCAGCAGCAGCCGGACATCATTCACCTGCATTCGTCATTCGCCGGGCTCGTGGTGCGGCCGGTGCTGTGGCTGGCCTACCGGCGCTCGCGCATCGTCTATTGTCCGCACGGATGGGCCTTCGGCCGCGAGACGGGCCGTCTCAGCCGCGCCGTCACCGAGTTCACCGAACTTGTGCTGTCGAAGCTGACCCATCGCATCGTCTGCATCTCGGAGAGCGAGCGGGTCGACGCCAGGCGGGCCGGAATTGCGGCAAAACGCCTCGTCCTCGTGCACAACGGGATTTCCAAGCAGCGCCCCACGCTCGATACGCGCGCAGCACCGTGGCGGTCGGAGAAGATCAAGGTCCTGTTCATCGGACGCCTCGACCGCCAGAAGGGATATGATCTCCTGATCGAGGCGGCCCGCGCGCTCGGAGCCACGCTGGATGTGCGCCTCATCGGCGCCTCGGTCGTCAGCAAATTCCGGAGAAGCGATCTGCCCTCCAACGTTACGCTGCTGGGCTGGATGGACCGCAACCAGATCGAGGCCGAACTGGATCAGACCGACATGGTGGCGATTCCGTCGCGCTGGGAAGCATTCGGCCTCGTTGCCATCGAGGCGATGCGCGCGGCCAAGCCGATCATCGCATTCCGCATCGGCGCCCTGCCGGAAATCGTCGAGGACGGCGCCACCGGCGTGCTGTGCGACGAAGTCTCGCCCGAAAAGCTGATTGAAGGATTCAAGCGCGCCACCAGGCTCGATCTGCCTGCGGTCGGCCGGGCCGGATATGAGCGCTTCACCCGCCTCTACGACATCGAGCAGACCCATCGCAACCTGAGCGCGGTCTATGCCGACGTCCTGCAATTGGGCGAGAGCGAGACCGGCGAGGCAAAGCTGCAGTCCGACTTCTCGAACAATCTGCGACCGTAGGGACCTGTCGATCAGGCCATCCGGTGGACGTCGCCCTGCGCCAGGTCGGCATCGATGACGCGTTGATCGGAGAACGACCACGCGATCGCGAACATGACGGCCATCGCACAAATGAGAAAGCCGGCTGCGAGCAGCCCGGTTTGCAACATTGTCTTCGCCTTCCCTTTTGTTTGGCCGATACCTAGCCGGATCGGGATTAGGAAGACCTTACGGACGCCAGCGTGACGCCAGCTTCCAAATCTAAGCGTTAACGGAGGCCGAATCCCGTTACTGAAATATCGACGCAGTATCCGTGCAGGATTTCTGCAACGCAGGGTACGCCGAGGTCCGAATCCGACACTTGAACTTTACGGCGATGTCGCTTCGCGGCGAGGCTGTCGGATGCACGCGGGCCGACGTCAGCACCGCTCACAAGAGCGGCATCTGCCTTAATCATGACATCGATCTGACACTCGTATGGCCTCGCTGCGAACTGCATCAAAAAGAGCGTATTCCGCACAATCTTTAGACAGAAATTTGCTCGTGTATCACGGTTCACAAGTGGCAATAAGGTCACAGCCATAAGTGCTTTACCATAAACACGAAGAGGCAGCAGTGACTCAGTAGCTGGACAGTTGCTACGGTGATTCAGATTTTAGGTGCGTACGAGGGAACGACATTGGCTAAGACCGAACAGGCTCATTTGGATTTCGGAATTGGCCGGATTCTGGCTGTCGCTACGATCAGCATCTCGTTGACCGGCTGCGCGGGCTTCATTCCCCTAGACGCTCCCGATGCCGTATCCACGCAAAAAAATGCCGCGCTGGTCACCGAGCCGACCGCGCCGCTCGCCTATGCCCTGCTGCCGGCCAATCCGGCCGTGCTGCGGGCGACCAACGGGTTTACGGACAGCGCCGGACTGCTGTTCTCCCGCCTCCCCGGCGGCAATTATCGCGACGTCACCATCGGCGTCGGCGACATCGTCACCGTGACAGTCTACGAAGCGCAGGCGGGCGGCCTGTTCATTCCGCGAGAAGCCAGCGTGCGGCCGGGCAATTTCGTCGACATCCCGCGCCAGCAGGTCGACCAGTCCGGCAACATCAACATCCCCTACGCCGGATCGATCAAGGTCTCCGGCCTGACGCCGCGCGCCGTCTCGAACATCATCCGCGAACGCCTCAAGGATCGCGCCATCGATCCGCAGGCGGTCGTGAGCGTCGCGGAACAGCGCGGCAACCAGATCAGCGTGCTCGGCGAAGTCAATTCGCCGCAGCGCTTCCCGGTCGACCCGGGCGGCATCCGCCTGATGGGCGCGATCGCGCGCGCCGGCGGCCCAAAATATCCGTCCTACGAGAGCACGATCACGATCAAGCGCGAAGGACGCACCTACAACGAGTCGATGTCATCGGTCGTGCATCATCCCAGCGAGGACGTGCTGCTGGCTCCTGGCGACGTCGTCTTCCTCACCCGTATTCCGAGGGTGTACATGGCGTTCGGCTCGACGCCGTCGCCGGGTTCGATCGGCGGCACCAACAACCGCCGCTTCACCTTCGAGAACGACAACATGTCGCTTGCCGAGGCGCTCGCGAAGGCCGGCGGTCTCGATGGTTCTCGGGCCGATTCCAAGTCCATCTACGTCTATCGTTTCGAGCCGAAGCCGCTGCTCCAGCAGATCGGTGTCGACGTGTCGCAGTTCCCGACCGCGACCGTCCCGGCCGTCTACAAGTTCGACATGAGCAAGCCTGACGGTTGGTTCCAGGCCGATACGTTCAGGATGCGCGATCACGACGTGGTCTCGGTCGCTGAATCGCCATCGACCGAATTCATCAAGGTCATGGCCCCGCTGGACGCAGCTTCAACGAACGCGTCGAACATCTCCAGCGTCGTGGTCAACTCCAAATAACGGCCACAAGTAGCGGCCACGCTCGAGACTCTCTCTTGCCCGGATCTCGCCACGCGCGAGGTCCGGGCAGGATGTCATGGCCCGCTTCTTGAATATGGTGTGACTATTTCGGCCTCATTCCGACGTGATCGTTCACGCCGTTTTGGGCTCGAATGCGATTGCAGAGCCAGCTATTGCGTGGCAAGCGAGGTGCGCTCCCATCTACGATCAACGCATGAGGCGATCGTTGAAGATACTTATCGTGAACACCCTCTATCCTCCCGACATCATGGGTGGAGCCGAGGTATCGGTATCGCTGCTCGCAGAAGCCTTCATGCGCAACGGCCACCAGGTCGCCGTCGTCTGCCTGCAGCAGGCGGGCGACGTGTCGGTCGGGGATCGCAACGGCATCCGCACCTACCGGGTGCAGATCGACAATACATACTGGCCGTTCGGACAGACGCGGAAGCCGCCGCGGCTCGACCGACTGCGATGGCATCTGCGGGATACCTGGAACAGGCGTGCAGCCAAGCGCTTTGGCGCGATCCTCGACACCGAGAAGCCGGACGTCGTCCACACCAACAATCTGACCGGATTCTCCGTGTCGCTGTGGGCGGAGGCCAAGCGCCGCAACATCCGCGTCGTCCATACGCTGCGCGACTACTCGCTCATCTGCAAACGGTCGACGCTGTTCAGCAAGGGCGACACGTGCAAGCAGCGCTGCCTGGCATGCAAGACGATGACCATGCCATATCTCTACGCCTCGCGCATGGTTGATGCGGTGGTCTCCAACAGCCAGTATGTGCTGGAGCGGCACCTGAAACCCGGCTTCTTCCCAGGCGTACCTCACAAGGTGATCTACAATATCGCGGACGCCAGCGCGGGACTTGCCCCGCCGTCTCCGGACGCCGACCTGAGTTTCGGCTTTATCGGCCGGATTGAGCCCGAAAAAGGCATCGATGTCGTCCTTAAAGCAGTCTCCCTGCTCCCCGATTCGGGCTGGCAACTCAAAATCGCCGGAAAGGGCCTTGAAGCTTACGTGAGAGAGCTGAAGGGACGGTATGATAATCCGAGGATCAAATGGCTTGGCTTCGTAAGGTCCGCGGAATTTTACTCCGCCGTGGATGTTTGCCTAATTAGCTCGGTTTGGCCGGAGCCGTTGCCGCGTACACTGATAGAAAGCATCAATGCCGGACGTGCGACCATTTGCTCTACCGCCGGCGGAATACCAGAAATCTCTCATTTCTCGACGACACTCGGCTCGTACGAGCCAAGTGACTTCCACAAGCTCGCCGAACTGATGAAGCAGGCCATCAGCGAAGCGCCGAAATGGAAGCAGACTTTTCCGCCTCGGCCTGACTTTGCAGACAGCTTCACACCGGAAGCTGTCACCGGACAATATCTCGACGTCTATTTAGAAGGCAGCTCGAACACCGATGGAGAAAGATGAGAAGGGCTCTCGGGGTTCGTTCACAGATGATTATTGGATGAGATCCTTCCCATGAGGATATTGATCACATCGTCACTGTACCCGACACCGGGCGCACCGAAGGTGGTCGGCGGGGCCGAGATATTCGTGCGCCGCGTTGCCGACGGCCTTCTGAAGAATGGCGATGAAGTCGAAGTCGTTCGCGCCGCCTCGCTTCCTGAGCAGGCGATGGAGACAAGCAACGGCATCGACGTGTACTCGGCGCCGGTCAAGAACATCTACCGGCCCTTCACCGGACAGCGAAGCGCGCCTGCGCGCGGATTGTGGCACGCGACGGAGGACTGGCGTCAAAGCGCCGAACTTGTTGCCGACAGGATCAAGGCATTCAAGCCCGACGTGCTGCACTCGAACAACCTCTCGGGCCTCACCACGGCGGTATGGAAGACGGCGGCCGAGCTCAATGTGCCGGTGCTCCACACATTGCACGACTACTACCTCACCTGCCCGCGGTGCTCGCGCTTCTCGAAGGGGAAGGCCTGCGAGCATACCTGCATGAGCTGCAGGCTGCTGACCATCAACCGCCGAAGCGCAACCAGATATCTGCGCGGCGTCGTCGGCGTGAGCCAGCGCATCCTCGACATCCATCTGGAGGCGGGCCTGTTCGCCGATACGCAGCTGCGCAAGATCATCCCCCACGCATCGACGGTACCGGTCTCCGCGCCTTCGAAGTATTCCGCGGGTCCCGTCCTGACCCTCGGATTCATCGGCCGTGTGACCGAAGAAAAAGGCATCTACAATCTCGTCAAGGCGTTGGCCTATCTTCCCCATGACCGGGTGCGCCTTGTCATCGCGGGTGTCGCAGAGGCGGAGATGCAGGACGAGCTCAGGACCTTGGCGCCGAAGGCGAGCATCGAATTTCTCGGCTTCGTCGAGCCCGAGACGTTCTACAGCCAGATCGACGTCGTCGTGATTCCGCCGATCTGGGAGGAGCCGGGTCCGCTCGTCGTCGCCGACGCCCAAGCGGCGCGAAAGCCTTTCCTCGGGACGCAATTCGGGGGGATTCCCGAGGCCGTGAGGCGCGGTGCCGTCGGCTGGTTGACCGCGCCCGACCCGAAGTCGCTCGCGGACAGCATTCTGCGCATCATGTCGAATCCCGAGGAGCTGGCGGCGATGGTCGACGAGCTCGCCGAGAAGAACGACCATCGGACATTCACCGACGTCATCGCCGAATATCGCGACGCCTTCGAGCTCCTGAGCCGGCACAAGCAATAGCCCATGACCCGTCTGTTCGCGCTTGTCGGGGTCGTCTACCAGAGTGCGGCGGCGATCATCCTCATCTTTCTGCTCGGCCGTATCCTCTCGCCGCTCGCTTACGCCAATTTCTCCCTCACGCTCGCCTCCAGTCAGCTGCTCAGCGTGCTGATGTTCGAATGGCTGCAATTGGCCGGCGTGCGCTTTCTGGCCGCCGCCATGCAGGACGACGCCGCGCGACTGAGATATTCCCTGTTCGGCGCCGCGCTCGCCAGCGCGCTCGCACTTCTGGCGATCGGGGGCCTCGCCGTTTCGATCGCGACTCCGATCGCCACGAGCATAGGCTTGGTCGGCCTTGCGCTGGCCGTAGCCCAGGGCGCGACCGATCTCCACTTCATGGTCGTCCGCGTCTCGCACCGGCTTGGCGCAGCCGCGTTTCTCCTCATTCTGAGAGCCACGCTGATGGTGGGCGGCGCGACGGCCGGCGCGTGGCTCCACGGCACGGCGCACGCGGCGCTGCTCGGCATGCTGGGCGCCCAAATCGCCAGCCTGATCGCCGGGCAGTTGCTGCATCCCCACAAACTTCAGAAAGTGACGCGTCCGGCCCTGCTGGAGGATTGGAGCGGCTTCGCTCGCTACGGGATGCTCGCCGCCGGCGCCTCGGTGCTCCACCTCTCCGTCCCGGTCTCGATACGCTTCGTCGTCGTTTCAGCGCTGGGTGCGAGCGCTCCCGCGGTCACCGCGGGCTTCTCGATGGCGATCGACCTGCTGCAGCGGCCGTTTGCAGTGCTGGTCGCGGCCATCCACACCGTCAACTATCCCGAAGTCGTCCATCAATACGAACGCGGCAGTGCCGGCGACTCCCGCGCGGCCGTCGCGCATCTGCTCGATTTCATCATCTGCGCCACGTTGGTGATGCTTGGAGGCCTAATCGGCTTTCTGCCGGACGCGGGACAATTGTTCGTCCCCGCGCCCATCCTGGCAAGCTTTCTCCAGACCTCGGCGGCCGCAGCCGGCTTCTATTTCATGCACTGCCATCTGCAATCCACGCTCGCGATCGCACCCCATTTGACGAAGTCCGCCACGCGCCTCGTCGTCGTCGCCCTGTGCCAATTGTTGCTCGTCCTGGCGGTGGCGGTGCCGACGCAGGCGATCACAGGAGCGCCGACCTATGTCCTGGTCGGTGCGATCGTCGCAACTGCGATCGTCACCGTGCTCGCGGCGGGACCAATGGTGCGGTTCGGCGCAGCGCCGCGATGGGGGCTGCTGGCGACATCCATCGCAGGCGCCGCCTTCATCGGCGCATTTTCGGCCGTGCCCTCGGCGTCCGCGATTGCGCTGGTTGCGAAGATTGCGGCCGCAACCGCCATCGTCGCACTCCTCGCGTGGAAGGGGCGCTTCCTCGAGGCTGCCGGCGCATCCCGATCGGATGTGTAACGACGGCGTGACGCCGCGATGCTGCCCAGAATGAAAAATGGCCTGCCCAACAACTTGGCAATGCCTGCTGCCCGATTGCTTGTCTTGCCAGTTGTGCATGTGCGAGATAAACGCGCGGGTGCAGGGCTGGGCCGTATGGAACCTGAGTGGGCGTCATCCCGTGGCGCCCGGAGATCGACGTAATGCTGAAAAATCTGCTGTCGATGTCCGGCATGAACGTTCTCAAATCCGGCCTGCAGTTCGCGATGACCGTCATGATGACGTATTTCGCGGCACCGGCCGAATTCGGTCTCGTCACCTTTTCACTGCCGTTCGTCGGATTCATCGCGCTGTTAACCGATCTGGGCATGTCGAGCGCCATGGTGCAGCGGCCGACGCTGGATCGGGACGACGCGGGTGCCGCGATCACGCTGATCTGCGCCATCGGCTTGCTCTGCGCCGTGATCCTGGCGGTCATCTCCGCGCCTCTCGCTGCCGGTCTCGAGATGGAGGGATTGGGAAGCGTTCTCGCCACGCTGTCGATTTCGGTGGTGCTCTCCATTGCCGCTCTCGGCCCGCGTGCCGTGCTCGAACGGCACCTGCGCTACCAGGTCGTGGCGAGCGTCGAGATCATCGCCGTCATCGTGTCGGTGCTCACATGCGTTCTGGGCGCCTTCCTGGGCTGGGGCGTCTGGGCGCTGGTCGCCTACTATGTCGTCGTCCAGATCGTTCGCGCCGCGGCCTTCGCCATCATCGCGCGAAAGGATGTACAGCTCAACTTTCAATGGGGCCGCGTGCGCTCGATCCTGACCTTCGGCGGCTGGGTGCTGGCGAGCAATCTTCTCAACTTTGCCGGTCGCGCGGTTGGCAACGTCCTGATCGGCGGTGCCGTGGGCGCGGCCGCCGTCGGTCTGTACGGTCTGGCTTACCAGATCATGATCCTTCCGCTGATGGTGATCACCTGGCCTGGCAGCGGCGTGCTCATGGCGACACTCAGCCGCCAGGCCGCAAAAGGATCGCTGCAGGAACGCAACGAGATCATTTGCGGCGTGCTGTCGCTGACGGCCGCCGCGGTCTTTCCCGGCATGCTCTATCTCACGTTCGGCGCCGACTATCTTTTCACCGCGTTCTTTCCGGCCAAGTGGACCGGCATCATTCCGCTGGTCGGGCTGATGTCGATTGCCGGCGCAGCGCAGTCGATCACTGCTTATAGCGGCGCCATGCTGCTGTCGCGGGGCAAGGCTCAGCTGCAATTCTGGGTTTCGACCGCGAACAGCATCTCGACCATCGTGGCGTTCGTCATCGGCCTGAGATTTGGGCTCATCGGGATCATCAAGATCTATCTTGTGGTGACGCTCATCGTGTCCGTCGCCACGATGCTGATCACCTGCTGGGAAACCAGGCTGCCGGTGCTCGATCTGGTCAAGGCGCTCGCGCCCGCAACGGTCGCCACGACGCTCGGCCTCGTTGCCGCAAATCGCGTCATGGAGATGGCCGCCACGCCGAAGTCAGCCTGGCTGCTTGGCACGACCGCATACGTCCTGACGATCGCGATCAGCTACCTGCTGTTTCATCGCCAGCTGGCACGAAGCCTGCTCGGCCTGCGCGATCTCGAACTGAACAAGGAGCGCGTCGCTGCCATCTAGCCATCCGCTCGATGGCCGCGCGCGCGAACGGCCTGGAACCCTTCACACCATCGGACAAACCTGCAAGACTTCGACGAGCCATCGACAGCATTGCCGCAACGTCTCGCGCCGGACCGCGAGGGATTGATGAGATGACATCGAAAGGACCCATGAATATCCTGATCATGACGGCGACCATCACGCCGAAAGCCGACGTGCGAAGCCTCGGCCGGAAAGATCCCGCCCTCCGCCGCAAGGACTATGAGGATGCGCTCTGGTTCTACGGCCGGCTGGTCGGCCAGTGCATCGACCAGATCGTCTTCGTCGAGAACTCGGAATCCGACTTGTCCAGTCTCCAGGCCATCGCCGAGCAGTTGAACATCGCCGACAAGATCGAGTTCATTTCCTTTCCGGGGCTCGACTATCCCCAGATGTACGGCCGCGGCTACGGCGAGCTGTTCCTGCTCGACCACGCGATGGCGAATTCGCGCTTCATCAGGGAATGCGATGCCAACACCCCGATCTGGAAGGTCACCGGCCGCTACATCGTCCTGAATCTCGCCAAGCTGATCCGGAAGACCCCGAAAGGGTTCGCTTTCTACTGCAACATGCGGAACTACCCCAAGAGGGTGGTCGACATGTACATGATGGCGTGGACCACTGCGGGTTATCGCCAATATCTCCAGGGCAGATGCAAGCTCTACGAGGACTCTCCCGCTGCCGCGTTTCCCGAAAAGGCGCTGCGCGACGATTTCGAGGCGGCGCCGAAAACGTCAAAATTCGTTCCACGGTTCCGGACGGTGCCGCTCGTCAGCGGCATCCGCGGCCTCGACAACAAGGGATATGCAACCGACAACATCTGGAAGTTCTACATCCGGGTCGCACTGGACACCGTTTGCCCGTGGCTCTGGATCTAGGCCGAATGTTGCTATTGACGCGGCTCTTGGACGCGGCTCTTGGGTGCGGCTCTTGCCGCGCCTACATTCCTCGCTTGGTCAGCTCCTCCGCCTCGTGCGGCGCCAGGTTCTTTCCTGCAAACCGTGACAGCATATAGAGCGGGACCTTCGGTGTGTTGAGGTCGTACATCAGGCCGAAGCGGTTTTCCGGCGGCGCCTTCTTCGGCTCATCGAACAACTCGTAGATCAGCACGCTCTCGACGTTGGCATCGACCTGATTGGCGATGAAGCTCAACGTGGCGTGCAGGCTCTTGTAGCACGCCTCGGTGAGGGGTTTGCCGGCTTCGTTCTCATAGGCCGGCTTGTAGATCTCCGCGCAATTGACCTCATTGAAGACGACCGGCTTGCCATACGTCGCGAGCTTCTTGAACAGATTGTAGGGCTGCCTGCTGCCGCCCCAGGCGCGGTTTGGATTCTGATTCAGGGATTCATAATAGTGGTAGGAGATGACGTCGAATCCGACACCCTTCGACGCCATGAAATCGAGGAAGCCGAACATCGTCGAGGTGGTGTTGAGCACGCGCCGCAAATGCAGCCCGTGCTCGCGATTGATCTTGTCGATCGCATCCGACATGCCTTTGAGGATCGCGACCCAGTCATTCATGACCGGCATGTCGAATTCCTCGGCGGTCCAGCCGCGGCCGTAGAGCTTCTTGCCGGCGGGATCCAGCGCCAGAAGGTTGATCTCGTTGCCCATCTCCCAGTCCTTGATCTGATCCTTGAAATTGATCACGAAAGTGTAGGTTCTCGAATAGGCCTGCTGATACAGCGCATTCCAGTCGCCGGCCGGATACTTGCCGCCATCGGTGCGATCCCCCCAGGCAAACGGGGTCGCCAATATCGGCTTGAGCGTGATGCCGTAGGTCTTGGCCAGCGCCAGCATGTCCCGGTACATCTGGACCTCGTAGGGATCGGTGTCCCGCGCGAGATTTGCACTGACCCTGTACTGCGTGAGCCCGCGGGCTCGCATGACCTCGAAGATCGCCTTCAGGTCTGCGCGCCGTCCGTCCGGGCCATCGACCCCCCAGGTGAGCGGACCTGCACCGGCATTCTCGACGGATGCCACCAGACCGAGTGCCAGCAACAGCGCGGCCAGAACCACTCTCTTCATTGCCAGGAACATTGCGCCTCCGTGCGCCCGAGAAACTGCATGCATCCGTTTCCGATCCATCATCACCTGCATCTGCGCGACCGACCTTCACAATATGATCACAATAGACTCTCACCGGCAAAGCGCCGCCGCTGCCGGAGCGAACGACACGTTTGCACGCTTTTGTGGCGAAAATTGCCGGAGGAATTGCCGTTCCAATTCGACTGAGTATCTATAATGTCGCCCGGATGGAACGACTTAACGCCAAGCGAGAGTAAATTGTCGAACGCTCCCCTCGAATCGAAGCCACAGATCGTCCTCAATCGCTCGACCGAAGCGGGGCGCTCGGTCGCATGTGTGATCGTGACTTACGGGCGACGCGAGCAGCTGGTGCGGCGGACAGTTGCTGCCGTTCAGGCCAGCCCCGCGGTCAAACGTGTGATCGTGGTCGACAATGGATGCAACCGACCGGTGATGCTTGACGATTTCGCAACCATGCCCCCCGTCGATGTCATCAGGCTCGCCTCAAATCTGGGATCGGCCGGCGGCTTCCACGCCGGCATCACCGCGGCCCAGCGGCTCGATGACGACGATTTGGGGTTCGTCCTCATTCTGGACGACGATAATGTCGGCGAGGACGGCTTCCTGGACCGCTTGCTCGCGCTGCATACGGCACTCGGCGCGACGGACGATATCGGGCTGTGCGCATTGCGCAGGCATCGGGGCATCTATCCGACGTTACTCGCCGATCAGAATGCCGTGGCCATCCGCGCCAACTCGTTCCTGAACTTTCATCTCGCCTCGCTTCCGTCGAAACTGTGGCGGCGGTTGGCGCGTTCCGCGCGGCGAGTTCCGGAGAATTACGGAGGGTTTCATCTGCGCCGGATCGAGACCGCTCCGTATGGCGGGCTCCTGCTGCCGATTGCCGCGGTTCGGAAGGTCTCGCCTCCGAACAAGGAGTTCGTCCTCTATAGTGACGACCACGACTACTCGCTGCGCCTGATGGACGCCGGCGTTGCCATCTATCTGACCGATGTCGGTTGCATCAACGACGCGGAAGAATCCTGGGACACGAAGCCGAGCACCAGCGCGCGAAGCGCGCTCGTCAGCCCCGACGCGCCGGCGTGGCGGCTCTATTATGCCTGCCGGAACCGGATCTTGATTGAGAAACGGTATACGACCTCCCCGATTGTCTATCGTATCAACCGAACGAGCTACGTCGGCCTGCTCGCGATCGAGGCCATCCTGGCTTATCGAAATCTTAATGCCGCCAGAAAGGCGCTTCGTCCGCTGCTCGAAGCCATCGCCGACGGCGATGCCCAGCGACTCGGTTGGCGGACCGAGTATCAATTGCCCGGCGCATCACCATCGAGCACCACGTCCGCGCGTTAGCGCGCGACGAATCATTTTCGTTTGCGCAAACGATTCGATTCACGTCGCTCTCATGGAACATTCCGTAGAACAACGGGCCAATAGTGAATCGCAATTGGGCAATCGCGGCGAGTTCCCGTGCGGAACAAGCAGTGTCGCGCAATGTGCTGAAAATACTTGCAGTTCGTCCCGCGAAAAGCCGCGGATACCTACATCTTTAGCCTTCTTTCTAACGTCACTGACAAACTCTGCCGCTACGCATGAAGCAACACAGCGTGCATCACCAGAGTGACTCATGACGACCATCACCAGCAGCGATCAAACTGTTCTCTCGGCAAGCGCATTCACAAGTTCAATCGGCGTCAACACGCACGTCTCATATGCGTGGGGCAGCTACAACAATCTCGCACTCGTCGAAGCCGACCTCAAATATCTCGGCGTCACCACGCTTCGTGACAGCTTGACGAATATCCCGGGAGCGCAGCCGGTGCTCGACGGTTTGGCGAACGCTGGATACAAGTTCGATCTCGGCGTTTCATCGTCGGTCCCGGCAGCGGGCGCAGCCGGCCTGCAGCAATATATCAACGCGCTCGACGCGTTCGAGGCGGCACACCCGGGCAGCGTCATCGCGCTCGAAGGGCTGAACGAAGCAAATCTTCAGGCGTTCAGCTACAACGGCAGCTCGACCATCCAGGCGGCCGCGCAATTTCAGCAGGCACTCTACACCGCGATCAAGGCCGACGCGAACCTTTCGAAGCTTCCGGTCTACAATCTGACCCTCGCCTACGACGACCCCAACGATTTCGCCAAGCTCGGCAATCTCGGCTCGTCCTCGGACTACGCCAACTCACACGCCTATGTCAGCACCGGCACCACGCCGGGGGTTGCACTGGCAGCGGCGTTGAATCTCGCGAGCTCCGTGTCTCCCGGCGATCCCTCGGTGATCACGGAAACCGGCTACTCCACGTTGAGCACCACGCCGTATCTCGGCGTGAACGAGTCGGTTCAGGCGAAGTCGATCCTCAACACCTTGATGGACGCCTTCAAGGACGGTGTCGGCACGACTTATCTCTACGAACTGCTCGACCGCAATTCGTCGAGCAGCAATACCGATCCGCAGAGCCATTTCGGACTGTTCTATGACGACGGCACGCCCAAGCTGGCTGCCACCGCGGTCCATAACCTGACGACGATCCTCAACGACGACGGAACCGGCAGCGGCCAGCCGACGAGCCCGCTGAACTATACGCTCAGCAACATGCCGGAGTCCGGCAACAGCCTGGTGCTCGGCAAGAGCAACGGCGCCTACGATCTGGTCGTCTGGGCCGAGCCGAAGGTCTGGGATCCGTACACCAAGACCGAGATCAGCAATCCGAGCCAGACCGTCACGGTTCAGCTCGACGGCGTGCACCAGTCCATCAAGGTCTACGATCCGACCGGCGGAACCGACCCGATCGAGACCTTCACCAATGTCAGCTCATTCACGATTCCAGTGAGCGACCATCCCATCATCATCGAGATCGACGGCGTGGCTCGATCGGCGTCGAATCCTTCCCAGGCCGCCGACGTCACCGGCACGGCCGCCACGATTGTCGCGGAGCTCGCCGATCTCTCCGCATCCACGACCCTGCAGTCGATCACGCTGACGGACACCCACGTGCTCGCCGTCGCGTCGGTGTCGACGATGAACTACATCATCTCGCACTACGGAAACGCGCTCGCGGCGATCCAGGGCGGCTACTCGTTCTCCGTCACAACCTCCACGACGGCCTGGAGTGAGACGAAGTTCTTCAATGCAGCCGGCACGCAGACGGGGACGCAGACGTCGAACTTCTCTAACGGCGTCATCACCAGCAAATCGCTCGTCAACGTTGACGGGAGCAGCGACACGATCCTGTACGCGGCCGGCGTCAAGACGCAGGAAGCGATCGTCAGCGCAAACGGCGCGAAGCAGACCATCAACTACAATTCGGACGGCAGCATCTCGAGCGAAACGGTTGTCGGCTCCGACAAGACAGTCACGACCACCATTTACGCTAATGGATTGAAATCCAAGGTCTATGTGACCAATGCCGACGGAACGCACACCAACACGTTCTACGGCGTCACCGGCCAGGCCTACGCAACCCAGATTCTGACGACAAAGGCCGACGGAACGGTCACGTCGATCACCGACCTGCACGCCGACGGTACGACCCAGTACACGAAGGTGGTCAACGCCGACGGCAGCACCACCACCGGCCTCTACAACGCCGCCGGCCAGCAGACGTCGGAAGTACGCAACTATGCCGACGGCTCGAGCCTGACGACGAACTACAACACCTCGGGCGTCGTGACCCAGACCATCGCCAAGGCTGCCAACGGCGCCACGACCACGACCAACCTTAGCGCCGGCGTGCAGACGTCGATCTACATTACCAACGCCGACGGCACCAAGGAAACCAAGCTGTTCGCGGCCGGCGTGATCGCAAGCGATTTCGTCCAGAATACTGACGGATCGTCGACGACGACGGTCTATGCCAACGGCGTCAAATCCAAGGTGTATGTCACCAACGCCGACGGCACCCATACCAACACATTCTACAACATCACCGGCCAAGCCTACACGACGCAGATCCAGACCACCAAGGCCGACGGAACGGTGACCGCTCTCACTCAGCTGCACGCCGACGGCACGACGCAGTATACCAAGGTCCTGAACGCGGACGGCAGCGCCACCACCGGCCTCTACAACACCGCCGGCCAGAAGATCACGGAGGTGCGCAACTACGCTGACGGATCGAGCCTCACGACGACCTACAATACTTCAGGCGTCGCAACACAGACCGTGTCCAAGGCAACCGACGGCACCACCACGACCACGAACCTCAGCGCCGGCGTCCAGACCTCGATCTACATCACCAGCGCCGACGGCACCAAGGAAACCAAGCTGTTCGCTGCCGGCGCGATCGCCAGCGATCTCGTTCAGAAGACCGACGGGTCGTCGACCATGACGGTGTTCGCCAGCGGCGTGAAATCGAAGGTGTATGTCACCAACGCCGACGGCACCCACACCAACACCTTCTACAACATCACCGGCCAGGCCTATACGACCGAGATTCAGAAGATCAAGGCCGACGGCACCATCACGGCGATCACCGACCTCCACGCAGACGGCACCCTGCAGTACAGCAAGGTCGTCAACTCCGACGGCAGCGTTACCACCGACCAGTATGACAGTGCCGGTCACAAGACGACCGAGGTCCTGAACAGCACTGACGGCTCGACGCTGACGTCCACCTACGATACCGCAGGAAACGTCACGCAGACGGTGGCGAAGGACAGCGGCAACGCCACGACGACCAACTACAGCAGCGGCGTCAAGACGTCGGTCTACATCACCAACGCCGACGGCTCGAAGGAGTCCGATCTCTACACATCCGGCCACCTGACCAGCACGCTGATCCAGAAGACCGACGGCTCTTCGTCGACGACGGTCTACAGCAACGACGTCAAGACCGCGACCTACGAAACCCATGCCGACGGCACGCACACCAACACTGCTTACAATGTGACCGGCAAGGCCTACACGACCGAGATCCAGCAGAGCAAGGCGGACGGCACCATCACGTCGATCACCGACCTGCACGCCGACGGCACCCTGCAATACACCAAGGTCGTCAATTCGGACGGCAGCATCACGACGGATCTGTACGACTCGACCGGTCACAAGGCGACCGAGGTGCAGAACTACACCGACGGCTCGACCCTGTCGTCCACCTACGATACGACCGGCAGCGTGACCCAGACGGTGGCGAAGGCGTCCGGCAATACCACGACGACCAACTTCAGCAGCGGCGTGAAGACGTCGGTCTACATCACCAATGCCGACGGCTCGAAGGATACCCAGACCTATTCGAGCGGCAAGATTGCCAGCGACTACGTCCAGAACACCGACGGCTCGAACGCGACGACCGTTTACACGGACGGCGTCAAGGCAAAGATGTACGTCAACAACGCCGACGGGTCGCACGACAATTTCTACTTCAACGCGACCAACACGGAGCACGACTCCTACAACACGGCTGGCAATTTGGCCTATGTCGACATCCTGAACTCGGACGGCACGCACAATTCGTCGGCCAAGGTCGCGGGCATCACGCTTGCCGGCAGCGCCGGAAACGACACCTTTGCTGCGGCCGGCGTCGGATCGACCACGATCTCGTTCAGCGGCGGCAACGACACGGTGAACGGCTTCCACGCCGGTTCGGCAACCGGTCACGACACGGTCGCGATCGCCAAGCTGATGGCCACAGACTACAGCCATCTCCAGCTCAGCCAGTCCGGTGCCGATACCGTGATCCACGTCACCGCGAACGACACCATCCTGCTGAAGAGCGTCGTCGCCGCGAACGTGACCAGCAACGACTTCCTGTTCGTCTGAGCGAGCCGGAATTGCGTGCGGCGGGCCTCGGCCTCGCCGCACGCAACCCGGGATCGGCGGCACGCCCGCATGTGGCCGCCTTATCGCTGCAGCATTGCCTCATCCATCATCATCGCGCCAAAAATCAGGATTTGACCGATCGCGGATGCGATCGGTAAAATCGAGCACCAGCGCGGCATTGAGGCGACATTGACCGACATCGAGGGTGCACGCTCCCCCAAGGGCGGGATCGTACCGGGAATTCAATACCTGCGCGGTTTTGCAGCCATTCTGGTGGTGATCTGGCACGTCAACTGGCTGGTCAGCCTGCCGCCGTCTTACGGCGAGAGCCCGTTTGCGCTCGCCGAAACCGGCCTGTTCGGCGTCGCGATCTTCTTCGTCATCAGCGGCTTTATCATCACGATTGTTTCATTCGGCCCGATCCGCAACACGCGCGCGGAATTCTTCGTCCGGCGCTTCGTGCGCATCATTCCCTTCATGTGGGTCTGCGTGATCGGATACAACCTGCTGTCGGTGGCCGGCACGGCAAGGATCGATCTTCTGCCCGGCCTGCGAGCCATGGCGCTGTGGCCGATCGGAGAGCTGCGGCCCCACGTGGTCTGGACGCTCAGGCATGAGTTCATTTTCTACATCCTGTTCGCGATCACCATGTTGCGGCCGCGCCCTCTTTCATATGTGCTCGCCGCCTGGTTCCTTGCGCCGCTGGCGTGGCACGCGGCGTCTCACCTGCTGGCGTGGCCGGAACTGCTGCAGCCGGAGAGTTCGGGGCTCGCGCTTGCGACCGTGGTTGGTTACGGCAACATCATGATGCCAAACCTCCAGTTCGGCATGGGGTTTGCGCTGGGTCTGCTGTGGCTGAAGGGGAATCCCCTCGTGCAAAGTCGATTCCCGGCGGCGTTCCTGCTCACACTCGCTGCGACCATCCTGGCAACCGCTCTTGTCGGGGCGACACTGTCGGAAGACAACGGCCTCCGCGCCCTGTGGTGGACGCTGTTCGCGACAATCGTCGTCTGGCTGGGCGTCGTCTCGACCGAGAAGCCGGGGCCGCTGCATTCCCTCGGCATGCTGCTCGGCGACGCCTCCTATTCAATCTATCTCACCCACGCCGCGACCGCGGTCGTGCTGATTCAGATATCCGCGCGTCTCCGCAATCCATTGCCGTCCGCGCTGTTCGTCATGACAGCCGTGGTCGCATCGGTCCTCGCCGGGATCCTGATTCATTGGTATGTCGAGCAACCGCTCATTGCCTATTGCCGCAGGCTCGGACGCCGCCGTTCGATTATCGCATAGCGGCGATCGATCGGGCGAACGCCGCAATTCGATGCTATGCCAAGCCTATGCCAAGGCGGGCTCGCGGCCATGAATTGGCTTCAACTCCGTGGCATCCGCTGATGCCGCCAAAACAGGCGCACGAAAGGCTGACGAGAATGTCGCAACCGGATCGAGACGCAGAGCTCGCGACCGTTTCGTTGCCGGGCGCACTCGGCCGCGAGCGCCCCGCCGCTCCGACGCGCCTCTGGCGGCTGCCGGACACCATCCAGACTGGCCTGGCGCGGCAGGAGACCGCGGAAAGCATTCTGGCGAGGAACAAGGGTCTCGGACCGGGCTTCAACATGATGCGGCACCTGCTGTCGCTGGTCATCCTGTCGCATCATTGCAGAGTCGCTGTCGCCGGCCTGTTCGCCGGGGCCGCCTTCGTCAAAAAGCTCGATGAACCGGGAATGGCCGTCTACGTTCTCAGGGATCCCGGCGCCGCCGCCTTTGACAAGATGGGAGGACTGACCGCGCTGTCCTTCAGCCACCTCCATGCGTCCGAGATCGTCCAGGAACTGCTCCGACCCGGGCTGATCGCGCTCGTCGGGATGTTCTTCGCGCTGAGCGGCTTCCTGGTCACCGGCAGCGCCATCAAGAACCCGGATCTCAAGACGTTCTTCGTCAACCGCGTGTTGCGGATCATCCCGGCGCTCAGCGTCGAGGTGACGCTCTGCGCGCTCGTGGTCGGACCGCTGCTGACGCAATTGCCGCTGTCGCAATATCTGTCCGAGTACCAGTTCTACCGCTATTTCGGCAACATCGTCGGTCACGTCACGTTCGAGCTGCCGGGCCTGTTCCTGCACAATCCCTGGCCGGAGATGGTCAATGCCAATCTCTGGACCCTGCCCTGGGAGCTCTGGTGCTACGTCTTCGCCTTCGCGCTCCTGCTTGCGCGCATGATCTCCGGTGAGGCGCGAAAGATCCGCTGGATCACGCTTCTGGTGGGCGCAGCGCTCCTCGCCGAGCTGGTCGCTTACTTCGTCGATTCCGCGACCTTCAACGTCAGGTCCGATTCGACGAGGTTGGCCGGCTGGTACCTCGTCTTCATGTTCTTCTTCGGCATGGTGTTCCGCCTGCACGCGAAATACGTGCCGATCCACTGGGCGATCTTTGCGGCGTCGGCGCTCTGCTACGCGGCGATCATGTGGCTCAACGTCCTGCTGCCGCTTGCCGGGATCTTCCTGACCTATTGCACGGTCTATATCGGCATGCAGAGCTTCAAGGCATTCGATCGATTGTTCAGCCAGGATCTCTCCTACGGCATCTACCTCTACGGTTTCCCGATCACGCAGGCGACGATCGACATCTTCCAGCGCGTGCTGGGGCCAGATCACCGCCTCTCGCTGACGATGATCCTGCCGATTGTCATCGTGCTGACGCTCGGCTTTGCGGCTTTCTCCTGGAACTTCATCGAAAAGCCGGCGCTGCGGCTGCGCCGGTTCTACCAGAGGCCGGCCTAACGCGATCAGGCCGCCGGGCTCTGGGCCATTTTCCGCGCGAAGATGTGCCGGAACGTCCCGTCGATGATCCGGCGCAAACGTACTTCAATGATCTCGTAGCTGAGCGCGCTCGCGATCAAGGCGAGCGCGAGCCCGAAAATCACGAACCCGCTCCACAGTAGCCAGCGATCGACGCCGCGATCGACCAGCTTCAATCCGATGACCTGCAACGGAAACAGCACGAAGGGGTGAACGAGATAGAGGCTGTAGCTGATCTTGCCCATATATTGCAGCGGCGCCAAACTCAACAAGCCGGCCATCCCCGATCCCGTCGCCAGCACCATTCCGAACAGCAGAAAGCCCGGGATCAGCGCAGCAAACGGATGCAGCACGTCGAGTGCGGCATACATGGCGGCAAAACAAGTGAGCCCGACCATGACGCCCACTGCCCCCGTAATCCGAAAGCGCAAATTGCTCGCGCTGAACAGCATGCCAATCACGAAGAAGGCGGTAATCGGCCATTGCAGGATGCAGAGGAACCCGAGAAGGATCAGTGGCGCCGCAAGCCACCAGCTCTTCAGCCGTACCACGGCACCGAAGCACAACGCGAACAGGAAATAGAAGGCCCATTCGTAGGTCAGCGTCCAGGCGTTTTGCTGGGCGATCGGAAGCCCGATCGCGTCCTGCACGAAGAACAGGTTGGCGAAGAACACCTGGAGGTAGGTCGGCAGATCGATGCCCCGGAAGAACTTGTATCCAACGATGGGGCCGGCCACGAACAAAGCCAAATGCAGCACGACGAACACCGGCATGATGCGCAGGATGCGATCATACATGAACTTTCCGATTGACCCGTGCCGCACCAGACTGGCGGGGATCAGAAAGCCGCTGATCATGAAGAACAGCTCGACACCATGCCCGCCGGAGTTGATCACCGATTGCAGCCACGGCCAGATCGGCGGCAGAAAACCGGGATCGGGGATGTCGTAGACGCCTCCCTTCGGCATGTCGCAAAAATGGTCGATCAGGACGCTCAACGCGGCGACGCCGCGAAGCCCCTGAACGGACGGTACAAAGCCGCCGCCGGCCTCGGCATAGGACGACGCGTGCGCCGGCGCCGTCACTCTGCCCCCTGGCTTCGCAAGGAGGGCTGGAGCGGAACGGAAGCAAAGGCCCGAGGCGATCTGAACCGATGGCCGAAGTTGATACAGGGCTTTTCGACAGCCAGATAGGTCACCCAGCTGACGAGGATCGAAGCTGCGACCACGGCGCCTGTAAACAGGAGCCACTGCAAGGGACCATTGCCGACGCCAAAGAAGTAGAAGATCACGATCATGGCAATCGATCCCATCAGATAGATCGAAAAACTGATCGTTCCGACGAACGACATGAAGCTCCAAGCAGCCTTTTCGCCAAGAGCTGCGAAGCTAATGAACACGAAGGCTGCCAGAATGTAGGCGGCCCCCATTCCGTAAGCGCAGAAGAAATTCTCCTGGTAGTCGACGCCGTAACGCCTGTACGCAACGCCCGCAGCGAAGATCACGTACAAGACGGCGCAGATCCCGACGTGACGCCAATTGAGCTTGCCTTCCATGACGGCGTCGCGGATCACCTTGCCGAAGAACATCGCAGTCAAGTCAAGGGCTAGTTCGAGCACGCCCCACGCAGCATGAATCTTGACGACCGGGAAAGCGATGATGCCGACGACGCACGTCGCGATGACAATCTGGAACGCAGTCAGGCGGCGTGTGAGAAAGCCGGTCGCGAACAAGAAAATACAGGTGATGTAGAAGATCAGCTCCACCGCCAGAGTCCAATAGGCGATCCGGATGTTGGGAACGCCCATGAACATCTGAAACATGGTCGCGTTGGCCGCGACGTGCGACAGCGGGAAGCTTTTTCCCTCGACGACCGGGGAGAGAACCAACAAGACGACGAGCGACAGCCAGTACGCCGGATAAAGGCGGAAGAAGCGACTGATGGCGAAATCCCGAACCGGCGCGGCGCTGTTCGGAAAGCTGTAGGGGATCACGAAGCCGCTGACGAAGAAGAACAGCACGACGCCAAAGCGGCCGAAATTGAAATACTCTCCGAGCGCATAGTGAAACGCCCAATAGTAGCTTCCGGTCGGCTGGTTGAGCACAATCTGCTCCAGCGCGTGCTGTAGCACGACCGACAGCACGGCGATGCCGCGAAGCGTGTCAACGAATGCCAATCGTTTATGCATCACAATTCTTCCCTGGCTCGACCTACGAAGCGGGCCGCGGCACGCTCGCTCCGATGGCAGAACGTTCTTCTTCCGACAGACTTGCGCGTCCCAAATCCGGCCGTCGAGAAGGCACCTGCAGAGCAACAGACGCGCGACGTGAGAACACCTCACTGAAGCTCAGCGCGATCATCAACAGCCCCGTCGAGGGACCATAGTTCAGAACCGTGATCGTGAAGAGATTGACCGTGAATATCAGGGACAATTTGTAGATATCGGTGACCAGAAAAGTCGTCCGGAACACCATCCACATGAAGACGACGAACGGCAGCCCGAACATCAGGTACGTACCGAGATAGAAGTTATCGACCGGCACCCAATACGAAACCAGGTTCGAGAACAATTGCTGCGGGTAGTTGAAACAACCGGCGCCACACCCGGTGATGAAGCCAACCGGCATCAGCTCGCTCATGTACACGAAAGGCAGCTGCCAGCTGTTGTTGATCCGGTCCATCATGCTGAACAGCAGATCCTTGTTGCCAACCGACGCACCCGAGGCAAGCAGGATGAGAACCAATGGTGCGAAAATCGAGGCGAACGACCACAATGCGATCCTCCGCACCGCTGTGAACTTCATGCGCTCCGGCAGGCTCCGGACAACCAACAGCAGCACCATGTAAAGCAGGAGCACGAGCATGGTTGTCTTGCTCGTCGTCAGCTTGATTGCGTAGACCGCGATCGAACCGAATATGAGGCACCACAAGGTGCTTTTCCGGATCGAAGTCACGACAAAGGTAATCAGGATGAAGAACGCCGCCATCGTGTTGTCGGCTGCAAAGCCCGAGAGACGCTGCTCCGCGGCGGCCCACCACAACCGCCCCGCCTCTCGAACCGCGCCGAACGATTCATATTTGAAGCCGGTCCACGGCATGGTCGTATATTTGGACAGGAACACGCCAATGATGGAGGCGTAGAATACACCCGTGAAGATCATCAGCAGCTTCTTGTAGGAACCAAAATTGCTGTCGCAGAAAGAAAAACCGACGAACACGGGAAGCATCATCTTGAAGGATGATGAAAGAGCGTTGATCGTGCCCAGAAAAAAATACCCGATGCCGAGCGAGAGCACGATCTGGAGCAGAACGAGCGCGGCGACGATACTTCTGTTTCGTATAATGCAGCGCTGAACAAACAGGCCGATGCACAGCATCGCAACAACATCCGGCAGAAACCAGAGTGCGCCGACGTGAAGAATACTCGTGTAATATCGCGCCACGCCGCCAAAAGCATCGCGGAATATGTAGAGCGTGAGCGCCACGGCTTCGAGATTGAAGCCGAAATCAAGCTTTAACCTGTGTTGGGGCGCGACCGTGTGGGCCATCATCCGCACCGAACTCCCTAATTCGATGGCCGTGCGGACGGCACGGCGCGGGACGACGACACTTTGGGAATCCTGCCGAGGATGTTCCTGGTCCACCTGCCTGCTGGAAGCTCGATGTGGAGATAAGTCAGATTCGACAGGACCAGGACGGCGGCGAGAACGACAACCAGGTTCAGGGTCGTGGACAGCCCGGGATACACGGCATCAAGAGCCGCCACCGGCCGAGCTCCCAACGCCCGGACGAAATACTCCGCGAGCAGAACGACAAAGGCATGGATCATATAGATCGAATATGACCGCGCGCCGAGCCAAACCAGCGGCCTGGCAACAAGCATTGGGGGCACAACGGCAGCATTGGGAAATGCGAGAAGGGAGCCGAGGAACACCGCAAAGGTCAGAGGTGCGGCGAACGAGATCCAGGGATAGGCCTCCACAAGCCAGACATTCGCGACGGTCGCGACCATCGACGCCAATTGAAACGCGCCAAGCAGATACACGTTGGCGCCACGGATGGCGCTTGGCAACAGCGAGACGATCTTCACCGCGAGCACACCGAGGAAGAAGCTCGTAAAGCAGCGCAATAGACCAAAATCGTACTGTGCTCCGAGATCACGCTTGTCGAGGATCACCGCAAGCGTGAACCAGCTCGCGGCAGCAAGAAGCAACGCCGAAACATACAGCCATCCAAGCGAACCGAGCCTCTGCGCAATCAGCACGACGACACCGAAGACCAGATAGGTGTAAAACTCGACGCTTATGCTCCAACTCGGCGCATTCCAATTCAAGTAGTGAACGAAACCCAACGAATGGAGCAGGAAGACGTTCAGGAAGAACGAATATGCATTGTTGACTTCGAACACCGTTGGGACCGCGACGATAATCCCGGCCATGACGAGCCCGATGCGGACCAGCCGAAACAGAAGCGTGACGAAAAGCATCACGACATGCAGCGGATAAACACGCGCGAAGCGCCGGACCATGAAGTCGCGCAAGGAAAAATGACCGAAATCCGACTGCACGTAGCTCAACGACATCACCATGCCGCTGAGTACGAAAAACAGGTCGACCAGAAATCCGCCGCTGCGGAAGAACGCACAGTCGATCCACGCACGATTCGGAAATGCCGCAAGGAAGGTCGGCATCAGGATCACATGGTGAATCACCACGGTGACCGCGGCAATTCCCCGAATGCTGTCCAGAGTGAGGACATGCGCTTTCTCGCGATGAACGGTCACCGTCACGGCAATTCCCTTGCACTTTGCAGTGCAGCATTTCTACTGGGCATTCGAGGCGAATACAATGTCCGGCCCAGCAGTTGTCGCATGCATTTCCAATGAAGGAGTTTTGTCCGTCGGATGAACAGCGTGACAATTAATTTGTCGCGGGCGACTCGCCTGACGCGTGATGAACAGCTGTCTGCATCGAAGATGAGCAGCGAGCAGCGGAAGACGTGGGACTTCCCGCGCGACGCACGGTTCGCGTTAATGCTGTACGTCTCACTTGCTCGCGAAGCCGCGGAAATAGCCTATTCATTCGGCACGAATGTGGCAAAAGAGCACCGAGATTGGGAATTGAAACGCGGAGCCGCGATGCGGTCCTCGGGAGTTGGATCTTGGACAAGGTTTCGCGGTTTGCGGCGATTGGAGTGTTCGTGCTGGCCCCGCTGCCGTTCGGCTCCGCCGAGACGGTCTGGATCTGCGTCTGGACGATGCTGCTCGCGTTCAGCCTCGCCACCGCCGACCTAAGCAGCGCGACGCTCGATGATTTCTACCTGTTGCTGCCGCTGTTCGCCGTTCTCGTCGTCGTCGCGGCCGTGATCACGGTTCAGTTATGGCCGAATTCACCGCTTCACGAAGTCGATGCGGCATGGGCGGTGGCGCGAGGCGTAGTGGGAGCGGATCTGCCCGGCCGCGTCTCGATCACCGCCAACGGCCCATGGCTCGCATTCGGCTACCCGCTGTTGCTTGTGCTTGCCTTCACGCGCGCCGTCTACATCGCCACCGACGCGGAGGATGCGCGGCAGCTGCTGCGCATCCTCGCCTGGACGGGGTTTGCCTATGCTCTCTACGGAATCCTCGCGGGGATCGGCGATCCGACCACGCTCCTGCTCCGCCGCAAGGAGGCCTATATCGGCTTCGTCACGGGCACATTCGTCAACAGAAACACGGCTGCGACCTTCTTCGCGAGCTGCGCCCTGCTTTTTCTGCTGCCATTGCTGCGCTTCATCTATCGCCAGGATCGGCCAAATCGACCGCCTTCGCGACAAATGACGGCACTGATCGCGTATTATGCGTCCTCCCCCGTGGCGCTGGGAGGCGGCTTTGTCGTCTGCATGGTTGCAACGGCGATGACAGGCTCTCGCGCGGGGCTTCTGCTGCTGATCCTGACCGTCTTTATGGCGACCGCCCTCTTCTTCGCACCGCTGCGCATCGGCAAGCTTCGCCGCTGGGGCTGGCTCGCAGGAATCGCAGTGGCGGCGCTGTTGCTGTTTCAGCTCGTCGGCGGCGCAGTGGCAGGACGAATCCTGACTTACGGCCTCGTGGATGAACAGCGGTTCACGATGTATCGAACCGTACTGACCATGATCGAGGAGCATCCGCTGCTTGGGATCGGCTATGGAAACTTCGAAAGCGCATTTCCCGCCTACAGGCCGGATTCACTCGGCAGTCTCGGAGTATGGGACCGCGCGCACAGTACGCCGCTCGAGCTTGCAGTCGAGCTCGGCCTTCCTGCGGCCTGCTTGATTATAGTCACATGTCTCTGGTATCTTTACCATTTGTTAAATGGAAGCTTGCATCGACGGCGTGACCGCTACATACCGATTATCGGTGCAAGTGTGGCGGCGCTTGGCTTCCTGCATACGAGCATCGATTTCTCGTTGCAGATTCCAGGTTTCGGCGTTTTTTTTGCGGCGATCACCGGCTGCGGGCTGGCGCAAAGCAGACCTTCATCCGAGCAAAAAAAGTAGCGTAATTGCGGCTTTGGCAATATGTTGAATCAAACTTTACTCGATTGCAGGTTGGGGAGTCGAATGCGTAAATCCGTGGGGCTGGGGGCTGCCTTGCTTGCGATGACAGCAGCGACGCCTACTTTTGCAACACAGAACGGTTGCGTTCCAAATCCCGCGATCACTTCCGAGCGGGCAACTCAGTTCCTCGGTAATCCTGAGGCACTTCTCGACCAATTCAAGGACGGTCAGGGCGGCCTCGCCGCCCAGGTCCGGGACCTCCTGACCAATCGGCCAGAAAGCCTGGAAGGGATGGCCTCGCTCGCCAAGTCGAGCTCGGATGACCAGGGCCGCGCGATTGGCGCCGGAATGGGCACCGCCGCTGCCGTCTGCGTGCTGACGCAGCCACAGTTCGCGCAGGAGATTCAGGCGGTCGTGTTGAAGACCGAAAAGCCGGGGCTGATCCAGTCCTTCACGAGCATCACCGGCGAGATCCCGACCGAGGCCATCACAGGCGCAGACGCCAACGGCGATACAACCGCAGGCGGTGGACAGGCGGCTGCTCCGGAACCGCGTGCCGGCGGTGCAATCAGCCCGGCTCCGCCACCTTCGTTCTCCACCGGAGCCGGCCCGGTTTCCCAGTCGACGACGACGCTGTTTGCGGCGTCAACAGGAACCTCGTCCCTCACGGCCACTAGCCCGTCGCGCTAGCCCTGGAACGAATCCAAGCTCAGCCTATTAATTAACCAAGCCGGCCACGCGCACACGTGGCCGGTCATTTGCATTCAATTTTAGAGGTTCGGGGAACCCCGCTCTAAAAGCTTTGTGCGAGACCTGTTGCGTCAAGAAAGACGGATAACGGGGGATGACATGAAACTGTTGTACGCGCCGTTGCTCGCAGCCCTCATCGCCTGCGCCGGCAGCACCGCGAAGGCCGAATCGGATAGCGCACAGCGTCCGGCCGGAGCTTCGTTCATCGAAGAATTCGACAACGCACTTGCGCCGATGAACTTCGTCAAGTTCTGCATGAAGAACGATGCGGAATGCGGCACCGATACCAGCGAGCGCACACTGCCGCCTGCCGACACCGCCATGGCGATGCTTCGTCAGGTGAATCTTTCGGTCAACGAATCCATTGCGCCGATGCGCAAGCCGACGGATCCGGTGACCGCAAACTGGACGGTCTCGCCGTCAGCGGGGGACTGCAACGATTACGCGGTCACCAAGCGACACCAATTGATCGCGATGGGATGGCCGCAGGCGGCGCTGCGTCTTGCGGTTGTGCGGATTGACGGCGGACAGGGTCACCTGGTGCTGGTGGCACGGCTTTCGGAGGGCGACGTGGTGCTGGACAATCTGTTCTCGAGCGTTCGCCCCTGGAATTCGCTCGGCTACGAATGGATCTCGATGCAGTCCGGTACCAATCCGCGCTTCTGGGTGAACATCGGCGATCACGGACGCAAGCTTCGCGAGAAGCGCTTTGCTTCCCTCTCCGGTTCGTCGCTCTGATCGGCCGCACGTCGAATCCCCACTTCCCTCAATCAAGGGGCATCGTGCATCAACGCCCGTGGCTTTCGCCACGGGCGTTGATGCATACGCTGTTCGCAATGCGGCATTCGCCGCATGACGAAATTTGCTATGAATTTCCGAGGTTTCAGACTATATTTTGCACCGCACAAGAATTTGACATAGTTAAGCGCGACACTCGGCTTTAGCGAAGCCTTTGCGGCGGTTTGTTTGAATGAACGCGATGAGTGGTTTGGCCCTGCCCGGACAACGACAATCTGCCGATCGCGGCGCCGGCGGTTACCGCTTGGCGGTCGCGTTGGCGCTGCTGATTGCTGCGTGCGCCGCCGGCCGCTGCGAAGCTCAGTGCGTCGAGCAAGCGAACCGCGTACCCGCCGTTGTCCTGCAAGCCTTTCAGACTGAACCCGCATCACTGCTGCGGGAGATCCGCAACGATCGAAGCAAGCTCGCGGACCGCCTCGCTGCCTACATCGTAACCGATATCTCCATCCTGCCAAGAGTGCGCGACCTCGTCAGCGAGTCCGCAAACGTCGATCGCAACGCGATCGGCGTGGCCTTGCGCCGAGCGCAGCTGATCTGTGTCTCCCGCAAGCCTGAAACCGCCCAGAAGATCAGTGATTTTGTACGAAAGCTGGCGGACTCGGCCGTGAGTTCAGGATACTCAGCGGAGCTGGAGGCTGTGGAGTTCGACCCGAATTCAGTGGCTTCGCAGTCGGCGGGAGGTGCGCGATCGTCACCAACCAAAAAACCTTCTGATTCTGCGAACAGCTTGATGACCGGCGAATGGAACACGGACATCGCCGATCCGTTTGCCCCTGCACCGACTCCCCAATAACCTCACGTCAGGTTGATGAATATTCAAATGTACCAGCCCAGAGAGCAGTTTCACCTGCAAGAGAGGTCCGCGCTAGATCTGGCGGGAGCGACGCTGAGCGTCGAGCGTATACTGGGCATCCTGCGACGGCAGTGGCCGCTGATCGCAACGATCGTCGGCGGCGCCTTCGCACTCGTCGTCGTTTACCTGCTGACCGCGACGCCGATGTATACGGCGAACACGCGAATCCTGATGGATACCCGCCAGACCCAGGTGCTCGACAAGGACACCGGCGTCTCCAATGCGCTGATCGACCCCGGCTTCGTCGACAGCCAGGTCGAGATCATCACCTCCGACGATCTAATCCGGTCTGTTGTTCGCCGCATGAAGCTGACGGAAGATCCCGAGTTCAACGGTTCGGATCCGGGCCTCATCCCGGCGATCATCGGCAGGGTGATTGGACTTTTCGGATCAGATGGGCCGGCGTCGAAAGAGCGCATCGAGCGTGGAACGGTTGGCGCTGTGCAGGCCAACCTGAAGGTCGAGCGCGTCCTGACAACATACGTGCTGTCGGCCAGCTTCCGTTCGCGAGACCCCGACAAGGCCGCTCAGATCGCCAACGAGATCGCGGATGCCTATACCGTCGGCGCCCTCGACGCGAAGTACCAATCCACCAAACGCGCCAGCGAATGGTTGCAGCAGCGCAGCGCCGAGCTGCGCGAGCAGGCGACCGCCAGCGACCGCGCCGTGCAGACCTTCAAGAGCCAGAACAATATCGTCGGCACCAGCCGCGGCCTGATGAACGAACAGCAGCTGACCGACGTCAACACGCAGCTCATTCAGGCCCGTGCGGCCACCGCCGAAGCCAAGGCACGGCTGGACCGCATCGACGCGATCAGCGACAAGGATCTCGCCCAGCCGACCGTCACCGACGCGCTGAACAATCCCGTGATCACCCGGCTGCGCGCACAATATCTCGATCTTTCGGCGCAGTACTCGGATTGGTCGAGCCGGTATGGCAAGACTCATCAGGCGTCGGTCAATCTTGCCAATCGCATGGATGAGCTGCGCAAGTCGATCGCGGACGAGGTCAAGCGTATCGGCGATGCCTATCGCAGCGACTACGAAATCGCGAAGAGCCGTGAGACTTCGCTGGAGGAAAACCTCAAGAATCTCGTCAGCCAGGCCGGCAACACCGGACAGGCGCAGGTGAAGCTGCGCGACCTCGAGAGCGCGGCCGACACCTACCGCAACCTGTACAACAGCTTCCTGGAGAAGCAGCAGCAGGCATTGCAGAACCAGAGCTTCCCGATCAGCGAATCCCGCATCATCAGCACCGCCGTCAAGCCGGACCGCAAGAGCTCGCCGAAGACGGTGCTCTCGCTGATCGGAGCCCTGTTCGGTGGTCTTTGCTTCGGCCTGGGCGCCGCCTTTGCCCGGGAGATGCTGAGCGACGTGCTGCGCTCTCCGACCGAGGTCGAGGACGAGATCGGCGTCAAATGCCTCGGGGTGCTCCCCGCCATCGGCGCCAGGGCGATGGGCTTGCCGAAGATACGCGGCTCGCGATCGCCCGATGGCGCGCCGGTCGAGGCGAGCGGCCAGCTCTCCCGCTACGTCATCGACCATCCCTTCTCGCGCTATGCCGAGACCATGCGCAACATCAAGGTCTCAATCGATCTCGCCCGCCTGTCGCGGGAGGTGAAGATCATCGGCATCGTGTCGTCGCTTCCGAAAGAAGGCAAGACCACGGTCTCGGCCAACTTCGCGCACCTCACCGCATTCACCGGCAAGCGCGTGTTGCTGATCGACGGCGACCTCCATACGCGCTCGCTGACCAAGGAGCTCGACCCGACCGCCAAGAGCGGGTTGCTGGAGGCTCTCAAGAATCCGCAAGCGGTTGGACACCACATCCGGCGCAGCGCGGAGACCGGACTGGATTTCCTGCCCTCCTTTGCCGTCTCGCGCATGGTGAACTCCGCCGACATCATGGCCTCGAAGGCGATGGCCGATTTGCTGGCGCTTCTGCGTAACGAATACGACTACATCGTCATCGATCTGGCGCCGGTGATGCCGGTCACCGATGCCAAGGCCATCAGCCACCTCATTGACGCCTATGTCTATGTCATCGAATGGGGCCGCACCACGCGTACGGCCCTGCAGGAATCGATGTCGAGCTCCGAAGGCATTCAGAAGAAGGTGCTGGGCACCGTTCTCAACGGTGCAAACCCGAAGATGCTGAAGCGCATCGAGGGCTACAAAGGCTCGCACTACAACGCCTACTATGTCGAGGGAGCCTAAGGCCGAGGCCGGCGCACCTCGTCGCTCGCGCTGGCTCGCGCGCGGCGCCAATTGTTTGCTGGCGGCCTCCGCCCTGGCGTGGGCGGTATCGACTCTCCCCAATCTGACCGATCCCACGGTATCGCGGGTTGCCCGGCAAATCGCCGCCGGCGAGAGCTACGACGCGCCGTTGCTGAGGCGCATCGTGGCGGCGAACCTGCCCGCGGCTCAGCACCAGTGCGAACCAAAGGCGCTTCGGGAGTTGCTCGTCCTGCAATTGTCGGCCACCGACATGACCGTCCGCGGCACTGATCTGACACAGGCGGATTCGGATGTTGATGCCGTCCAGCGGATGAGCAGGATCCTGCTGGGATGCGCTCCGACCGAGTCGCTCGGATGGCTGGCGGCGTTCTGGGCTGGCTCCCGCCAGGACGGGCTAACGGCCAGAAGCGTAGCGCTTCTCGGCCAATCCTACCGCCTCGCACCGCATGAGGTCTGGCTGCAAATGATGCGCGTGCCTCTCGCCTTCCGGGCATTCGACGCGCTGCCCACGGCGTTGACGGACGCTACGGTACAGGATTTCAACGACGTCTTCCACGACCGGCTGTACCCCAGCGCCGCCGCGCTCTACGTCAAATCCCCGGCCTCGGCACGCGGCAAACTTCTCGATCTGACCTGCGACGGGTCCGAACGGGAGAAATTGGCTTTCTGGTATCTCGTCCGGGAGGCCGGAGGAAAGATCCAGCATCGGTGCTATCCGGCAGACGACCGTCCGCGCTACCTGCTCGAGAATTAGCCGGCTGCTCCCGGCTGCACCGACAGCGCGCGGACCGGAGCGCCACGTCAGCTCATGATCGATGCCGTGGAAAATATCTCGCCACCGACGGACAGCGGCCCGCGCTTCTCAGTAGGCTTCCTGATGGATTAGGGCCAGAGCGGTCTTCAGGATGATCCTGATGTCCAGCCAGATGCTCCAATTGCTGACGTACCAGACATCGTACTCGACCCGCTTCTCCATCAGGTCGATGGTCGGCGTCTCGCCGCGGAAACCGTTGACCTGGGCCCAACCGGTCAGGCCCGGCTTCATGTGGTGCCGATACACGTAGTTGCTGATCAGCTGGTCGTAATAATTGTCATGCGCGAGCGCATGCGGACGTGGTCCGACCAGCGACATCTCACCGCGCA
This sequence comes from Bradyrhizobium sp. S3.12.5, assembly GCF_040548225.1. NCBI lineage: Bacteria > Pseudomonadati > Pseudomonadota > Alphaproteobacteria > Hyphomicrobiales > Nitrobacteraceae > Bradyrhizobium > Bradyrhizobium sp. S3.12.5. The sequence goes on along the minus strand of NZ_JBEPRF010000020.1, from coordinate 87,553 downwards.
GCACGTTCCAGAGCTGCGGCAACTCGTCAATGCTGGTCCGTCGCAGCACGCGACCGACGCGGGTGACGCGAGCGTCAGACTTCGTCGCCTGCGTCACGGTGTGGCCATTTTCCGCCACCGTCATGGAACGGAACTTCCAGATCTGGAACGGTTTGCCGTTGAACCCGCGCCGGGACTGCTTGAAGATCACATTGCCCATCGAGTCGAGCTTGATCATGATCGCCGCCGTCACCAGCAGCGGTGCCAGCAGCAACAGGGCAAACGAGGCAAGGCCGATATCCAGGCAGCGCTTCTGCGCACGCTCGAACACGGTGAGCGGCGCACGCTGGATCTCGATGGCAACCGTGCCGCTGACCGGCTGGAATGGCCGTGAGACGAGATCGGCGATCGGAAAGTCGGGCAACAGGCGAATCGGCTGGGGAACCACGCGCAGGTGCTGGCTCAGCCTCTGGAGCAGCGGCATCTCGTCCCAGTCGATGACCAGGAGATATTCCTCGACATCGGCTGCGCGCGCCTGACGCACGACGTCGCGAATCTCGTGATCCCAGCCAGAGCCATCTTCGGACGGCCCGAGAACGAAATGACGCACGACATTGAAGCCGTGCTTGCGCAGATCCTTGAAACGGCTCGAGGTGAAATCGAGCGGCTTGAGGCTGAGCAGCACGACCTTGCGATCGACCAGGCGGCCTTTGGCATAGCTCGAGTTCAGCGCGATGCGCCACAGCACCCGCAACCCGCCCAAGGCGGCACCGCCGGTTGCAGCAAACAGCAACGTGGTTCCGCGCGACAGATCCGCAGAGGATTTGAGCAGGAACGCCTCGACCGCGAGAATGGTGAGCGAGATGGCCCAGATCGCAAGCGACTTGCGAAGCTGCCAGACCGTGTTGAGTAAACGATGATGATCGTAGACGCCCTGGAAGTAGGAGATCGTCACGAATACCGCGGCGACCACGAGACCCGCGCCGACCGACGAATCCTGCTCGGCAACGAGCAGGCGATATAGACCACTCGCCGCGAAATAGCTCAACAGCAGCGCTAGAAAGTCACCAGCGATCAGAGCGATCTGGAGGGGACGTTGGAGGGCACCCCGACGGTTCGATACAACCGAATAATAGTTTTCCGAACCATAAGTTGCTACAGCCATCCGAACCTCGCTGCCTCGTCACACACGCGCAACCGCCGAATTGCAAGCAGTCGATTAAATGTGCGGTGCGTCCTCGACAATGTCTTAACTAAACAAAGCAACAATGCGGCACCGCACCAAAATAATCAAATCTATTTTCTGCAATGCCGCGCCTGCATACGTTGCATGCTCAAAGTGTCGCCACAAGCCTGACATTTATCTGAGCATCGCGTCGCGCTTCGCATCAAATCATTCTAATTTTACGCATTGTTGCGCGCACATTTGAACGGTTGTTCAACCCTGTTGCTTAAGCCGACCTTAGGCCGGCGCCATTAACACTCGTGGCAGTTTCTTGGGAGTGTGCCGTGAGTACCGTCGCCATTTTCAGTCTGCTGATCGGATCGTTGCTTGGCGGCCGATTCCGGATTTTCATTCTGCCTCCGGCGATCGTGCTGGGCGGCGCGATGATTGGCGCCGTTTCTGCATGGCAGGGACAGGGCTCGGCTCACATTGTCGTTATGATCGTTGTCTTTGCGGCCGTGCTCCAGCTCGGCTATCTCGGCGGCGCGCTTCTCATCCGCACGCGTGCGACAGCGTATCGCAACGAGACCGCACCGTCGTTTCGACAGCCGCAGCTTCGGCTGAGCGCACCCCGCGCGGCAAATCGACGCCTCATTGGACCACACGGGTGATAAGACAGCCGCTCGAACCGGCGTTCACGTGGCGTGGACGAAAAAAGCGGCTCGTGCCGACCCGAATTCGTCGATAGCATATTGACATCTCGGGCGAAGCTCTCTGAAAGAGTTGGACCCCATGGTCACGCCCCCGACTCAGAACTCGCCCCGGCCGAAGCTGCCGAACGGCGTGCGAATCTACGCACTCAGCGACATCCACGGCTGCGCGCATCTGCTCGAACAGATGTTCGCCGTCATCGATGCGGACATGGCGAACAGCCGGCCCTATCGCGCGATCGAGGTCTTTCTCGGCGACTACATCGATCGCGGACCGGACTCGCGTCACACCCTCGATCTGCTGATCGACCGCAGCCGCCGCCGCAACACGGTCTTTCTCAAGGGCAATCACGAAGCCTATTTCACCTCCGTGCTGGACGATCCCTCGCGCACCGCCGACTGGTTTCAGTTCGGCGGCCTCCAGACCCTGATGTCCTACGGAATCTCGGCAACGCCCGATCTCAGCAAGGACGAACAGTCCGATCTCGTGCGCGAGCTCACCTCCGCGATGCCGCCGCAGCACATCTCGTTCCTGCGCCAGTTGCGGCCGACATTCACATGCGGCGACTTCTTCTTCGTGCATGCCGGCGTTCGTCCGGGAATCCCCCTGTCTGAGCAGCGCGAGCAGGATCTGCTGTGGATCAGGGACGAGTTTCTCCAGAGCAGGAAGCGTTTCGGCAAATACGTCGTGCACGGCCATACGCCGGTGCGCCAGGCCGAGCTGCTCGAGAACCGTGCCAATATCGATACCGGAGCGTATGCGACCGGCAACCTGACCCTGCTGTCGATTCAGGGCAACAGCATGCTCGCGATCTAGCAAGCTAGCGACGCCTGCGCCCGGCGCGAAGCGTCAATTGGTCTGGCTTGCCGGCGGCCGGTATTCCGGAAACCGACTGAGCATCGCTGCCTTCAGGAATTTGAAGTGGGCGATCGAGGCGCTGAGCTCCTTGAGCCTGCGCTGGCCGTTCAGGATTTCCTTGTCGAACAGATCCTGATGGTGATTGTCCAGCGCCTCGCGCTCGAGATATTCGTCATTGCCGTTGCCGATGGTCACAGCCGCGCGCGCCAGCACGTCCTCCACCCGGCGGTTCAGCCCCGATTGCTCGCGCTCCGCCGCATGCAGCGCATCCTCGATTGCAACCATGATGGCTTCGATGCGCGTGCGATCAGTGTCGGCGTCGCGCTCGGGCGAGCGGGCACGGAATGTCTGCTCTCCGCCGAAGCGGTCTTTCAGGAAATTGTGAGTGCGGGCCCGCAAGAAGAGCTGAAACATGCGTGCACTTTCCGGTTCGAGGCGCCAGAACGGAAAATGGGCCCTGGATGGTTAACAAAGTTTAAAGGCTGCCGAACGTTGTACTCCGATGCGGCCCTGTGAACCGGCGTTCAGATCGTCGCCTTGAGGGCATCCAGCTCGCGATCGAGCGCCTGCTGCCAGCTCGGCGGCGTAATGCCGAACCGCTCGCGCAGCCGCGTGAGATCGAGGCGAGAGTTGGAGGGCCGCTTCGCCTTGACCGGAAATTCGTCGGAACGGATCGGAACGATTTCCTTCACGGCGAACTTGGCGCCCCTCGATCGCAGCCCGGCAACGATCGCAGTCGCAAAGCCGTGCCAGCTGGTCTCGCCCGCGCAGACCAGATTGACGACGCCGCTTCGCTGCTCGAACGCCTTGCGAAGATCGTCTCCGCTCCGCGGCAGCATTGCAACCACCGCTTGCGAAATCGTATCGGCTGTCGTCGGCGCGCCGATCTGGTCGCCGACGATCCGCAACTGCTCGCGCTCTCCGGCGAGGCGCACGATTGTCTTGAGAAAATTCGCGCCGGTGGCAGCGTACACCCAGGACGTGCGCGCGATCACATGCAAAGCACCCGCCTCGGCAATGGCCTGGTCGCCGGCGAGCTTGCTCTGGCCGTACACCGAGAGAGGCGCCGGCGTGCTGTCCTCGCGCCACGGACGATCGCCGGAGCCGTCGAAGACATAGTCCGTCGAAAAGTGCACCAGCGGCACGCCGCGGGGCGCCGCCCACTTGGCGATTGCCCTGGGAGATTCCGCGTTGATCCGAAACGCGAGCTCTCGCTCGTCTTCCGCACGGTCGACGGCGGTATAAGCGGCGGGATTGACGATCAGATCCGGCTTGATCGAATCCAGCTTGCCGGCAAGCTCGTCCGGCCGCGACAGGTCGAACTCTTCCAGCGCCGGTGCAACGATATCGGCCCGTCCCTGAAGCAGCGGAAGCAGCGCACCGCCCACCTGCCCCGCAGTGCCCGTCAGAAGGATCTTCATGTCAGATCTCCCCGTAACGCGGAAGATTCTTCACATCCGCGAGCAAGGGCGCATCGGCATCCTTGGGCGAAAGCGAGGGATCTCCGACGCCCCAGTCGATGCCAATCGCCGGATCGTTCCATCGAACCGAGATCTCATCCTTCGGGCTGTAGAGCGCGTCGCATTTGTAGAAGAAATCGGCCGTCTCGGAGAGAACGGCAAAACCATGGGCGAAGCCGCGAGGGACCCACAATTGCCGCCGATTCTCCTCATTCAGCTCGACAGCAACATGACGCCCAAAATTTGGGCTACCGACGCGGACGTCGACTGCAACATCCAGGACCCGGCCGCGGAGCGCCGTGACCAGCTTGCCCTGCGCGCCCGGATTTTGTAGGTGCAGCCCCCGCAACACTCCATGACGCGAGCGTGACAGGTTGTCCTGAACGAACGGCTGCGCAACCCCGCTCTGCGCGTAACGCTCGAATTGGTAGGTCTCCAAGAAAAAGCCGCGTTGATCGCCGAATAGCTTCGGCTCGATGATCAAAACTTCGGGCAGATCTGTCTTGATTACGTTCATTCCAGCGCCTTCAGCTCCGCACATACAACAATCTTGTGCAGCGCACACTATCTGATATTTTCAAATTGGTAAACCAGAGGGACCTAATGAAGGGAATTATACTCGCCGGCGGAACAGGCTCGCGCCTTTTTCCCGTCACGACAGTGGTATCGAAGCAGCTGCTTCCGGTTTTCGACAAGCCGATGATCTACTATCCGCTGTCGACGCTCATGCTCGCTGGCATTCGCGACATTCTCATCATCTCGACGCCGCAGGACAAGCCGTTGTTCCAGCGCTTGCTCGGTGATGGATCGGAGATCGGCGTCAACTTCTCTTACGCCACGCAGGACACCCCGCGCGGTCTTGCCGACGCCTTCATCGTCGGCCGCGAATTCGTGGGATCGGATTCAGTCGCCCTGGTTCTCGGCGACAATATCTTCTACGGCCACGGACTTCCGGAGATGCTGGCCAGGGCGGCAACACGCCAGAGCGGTGCCACGGTCTTCGGCTACGTCGTCAACTCACCCGAGCAATACGGCGTGGTCGAGCTCGATAGTGACGGACGTGCGCGCTCGATCGAAGAGAAGCCCAAGCAGCCGAAGTCGAATGTGGCCGTCACCGGCCTCTATTTCTACGACAACAGCGTGGTCGACATCGCTGCGGGGATCAAGCCTTCGGCGCGGGGCGAGATCGAGATCACCGACGTCAACAATGCCTACCTCGCGCGCGGCGACCTGTTCGTCGAAGTGCTCGGGCGCGGGTTTGCCTGGCTCGACACCGGCACGCACGCCTCGCTGGTCGAAGCCAGCCACTTCGTTCAGATACTGGAACAGCGCCAGGGCTTGCGCATCGCCTGCCCCGAGGAAATCGCCTTGCGGCGCGGTTACATTTCTCTCGAAGCCTTCAAGAAAGTTGCAGAGAAGACCGCCAAGAGCAGCTACGGCGAGTATCTGCAATCGGTTGCCCGCTCCTTCGCCGCTCAAGACTGAGGCAGATCACACATGCGTTTCGAAGGCTCCACGATTTTCGTCACGGGCGGTGCTGGTTTCATCGGCTCTGCAGTCGTCCGTCATCTCCTCCGCGACACGCACGCGCGAGTCGTCAACATCGACAAGCTGACTTATGCGGCGAACCTCGAGTCGATCCCTGACGCCGAGGCAAACCCCCGCTATGCATTCGAGCAGCAATGCATTTGCGAGGCAGCCTCGCTTCGCAAGCTGTTCGAGAAGTACCAGCCCGTCGCAGTGATGAACCTGGCGGCCGAGAGCCATGTAGATCGTTCGATCGACGGCCCTGGCGAATTCATCCAGACCAACATCGTCGGCACCTTCACGCTGCTGCAGGAGGCGCTGCGATACTGGAGGGCCCTGAGCCCGGATCGCCGCTCGCAATTCCGCTTTCTCCACATCTCCACCGACGAGGTGTTCGGGTCGCTCGGCAAGGACGGTTACTTTACCGAGACCACGTCCTATTCACCGAACTCGCCCTACTCGGCGAGCAAGGCATCCTCCGACCATCTGGTTCGCGCCTGGCGCGAGACCTACGACCTTCCGACGATGGTGACGAACTGCTCGAACAATTACGGGCCGTATCACTTCCCCGAGAAGCTGATTCCCCACATCATCATCAAGGGGCTCGCCGGCGAGCCCCTGCCGGTCTACGGCGACGGACAGAACATCCGCGACTGGCTCTACGTCGAGGACCACGCCAAGGCGCTCACGCTCGTGCTCGAGCGCGGTGCGATCGGCGAGACGTACAATGTCGGCGGTCGAAACGAGCGTACCAATTTGCACGTCGTCGAAAGCATTTGCGATATGCTGGACGAAATGTCGCCGCGCACGGCAGACCCCCGGCGCGGCCTCATTTCGTTCGTCGCCGACCGCCCCGGTCACGATCGCCGCTACGCGATCGATGCTTCGAAGCTCGAGCGCGAGCTCGGATGGCGCGCTGACGAGAATTTCGAAAGCGGCCTTGCCAAGACGGTTCGCTGGTTCTTCGACAACCGCATCTGGTGGCAAGCCATTCTCGATCGCGGCTATCAGCAGAAGCGGATCGGCCTCGGCTAGCTAGCGGGTCGACCACCCCTTCGTGGCAGCTGCCGTCCCGCAGGAGGTGACGGCAGGCTGACCGCGTCGATCTGCAGGAGGGACTGACACGAGGATGCACGAATCCTACTTCGTCTGGATTCGCGGCCTGGATGGTCGTCCGAGGCCACAGATCTGGGACGCGGACCAGTTTTCCGGCCCTGAATGGAAGTTCAGGCACGTCATGGCGCGGCATGCCCTGGACGCAAGAGTGCGTGGGATGGGGCTGGACCGCCTCGCGAAGCTTTTTCCCGCGCCGCCTTTCCCGGACGATTTGGCCTGAGATTCTGGCGCGTGAGACTAGAGATAAGGTTGATCGACCCGGCTCTGCGCCATCCAGACCTTCCATGCGTCTTCATGCTTGGCGTACAGCTCCAGCCAGCGCTGCTCGCCGGGAGCAGGCTGAGAGCTCCGCTCGATCCAGCTGGCTCCGGTTCGGCCGCCATCCGGCTCGCGGTCGAGCCGCTCGAACTCATAGGTCTCCTCGGGCGTCAGACCGATCAGAACACGCCTGCCGACCGCATCGACAAAATATCGCCGCGGCGCATTGTTGTTCCTGACGCTCGTCATGGCGCACCTCTTTCGCGATCCATGGGCCGTTCAGACCAACAGGACACCACCCGCAAGTCCGAACGACCAAGGGCAAATTGCCGGACCATCCGTGTCGGCTTCCCAAACTCAGTCACGCACGCAAGGACCATCAGGTGCCTGCAAGAACCGTGCGCAACTTAATGAGGGCATGTGAAGGGAACAGCATCGGGCACGGCCTGACCGGCCTCGTATGGTTACCTTCGCGCGGTATGATTTCGGCTGAATCCACTCAGAACGCACGGCGCGCCCTGGCTAACGACACGTGCTGGCGCTCCCAGGCCGCATGGACCGGTCGCTGCTCCCCGTGCGCCCGCCGCGCGCGCGTCGCGTAGCCGATGCAGAAGCCAACGAAGATCGAAATCAGAATCGAAACCCAACTCATTTGAAGGTCTCTCTATTTGGCGCGCGTCAGTCGCCTCCATTCGCCTAGCGAACATTCTCATCTTCGAGTTGTGTCGAGATCGTGATCATGGCCGCTGATTTTGTCGTCACAGGCGGGAATTTTTGGGCAGCAGCGTGCTTGCTTCCTGGCCGTTTGCATCAACCAACCAGCCAGAAGAAGAATTTGACTGACAGCAGAATGATAAAATAGGCCCAGCCCGCCATTGCGATCAGCGCAATGCCGAGAAAGGCACCTTCGAATGCCCGCTCTCTCATCTTCGCCAGAGGCTTTGCGGATAGCGTTTTTTGAAGCATACAGATCTTCTTTTTTATTCGTATCGCTCGCACGATCATAGCCCAACGAATTCGACGATCTCGTGACGGACGCAGACGAGAATCGGCTGATGTGCACGCGGACTCCTGCACGACATCGATCTTCAACGAATTTTGAATCGATGCGGCGCCCAGCATCGGGGTGACGGAACAATTTTTCCGATGGGCGCCTGAGCGGGATTTGAACGACTCAACAGTTTGCAGCTTTTACGCGAGATCGTCCGATCGCATCCGAAAAGTTTCACAAGCGGCCTTGCGGGAGGGCAGACCGGTTCTGCGGCAACCGGACGTCGTGACGGGGCGTCGGGCCGGATGGCTGCTGCCGTCGCTGATCGGCGCGAGATCAGAAAAACCCCGGAGTTGTACGGAGCGCCCGGCGCCGATTTCCTCGCGGTAAGGTTGAGAGGTTAGCTTAATCCCCGTTGTTTGTTGCGAAGTCTCACCGATCGCATATCCATTTTCGCACCGGGCTTCCCCAAGAGCCCGGCCCCACCCAAGCAAGGCCGTCGAGCGACATGGGTCCGCTTGGCGGCTTTGTCGTTATGTCGATGTAAGAGGATCATTTCGGTTATGGCGCGGAAGCCCTGGTCGTTCAAGGAAGACCGCCGGCTCATGGAGTTGGCCAAATCTTCGACGTCGTTGGAGGAGGCAGCGAGGCAGCTCGGGCGATCGCCCGACGCAATCAAGCGCATGGCCTTGCGTCTCGGCCTGGCGCTCAAGTCAAAGGCCGCCAAGAAGAGCTAGCGGGCGTACGCCGCGAGCGACACTTCGTGGATACGGGCCATTGCCGTCGGCACCAGCCGAATGCAAGTCGCAAAACGACGCATTCCAGACGCTTCGGCGCTCTCGATCTCTCCGTGCGCGGGTGTTAGACTCTCCGATTGAACATCGACTTTTTGTCGCCGAGGCAATTGCTCGAAGCCTCGGTATCGGATCGATAGTCTGATGGAGGATTGCACCATGTTGTCCCGCACACTCGCCGTAGTTTTGCTCCTGGCTCTGCCTTCCGTGGCGTCGGCGCAAGTTCCCGTGGGGTTCGGATTCCCGAAGGGGGCACCCTGGTGTGCGTTTGGCTTCGATTGTCGATTCCTGAATTTCCACGAATGTGCGGACCGGATCTATGATCCCGCGCGCAACTGCCTCAAGAACCCATACTTCGCGGCCCGCTACCCGACCGATGTCGACAAGGGCTGGTCCTACAATCGGCGTTGAACGCCGCGCCCTACCGGCGCCGATCGCTTACCCACGAGCGGAACTCCAGGGCCGCCTCGGCATTGTTCCCTAAAGGAATGCGGAAGGCGGAGCCGATCATGGCAAACTCTTTCCTAATTGTGATGTCGATTTGGTTCGGCGTTAATATCCTGTTCGTGACGTGGCGATTGTGGGTGACCAGGCCGGATAGCTGGAAAATGGGCACCGGTGCTCGCCATCTCAGTCCCGTCAGCGTGAAATCGCATTTGCGCCGCCACGCCTGACGCGGCCGACACCACCCGTCGCGGCGGAGACCTTCGGGTGCTGAACCGACGGTCACGTAACCGCATGCGATCGCCTTAAACCCTATCTTAGCGCCTCCGCGGTTAGAGTTCTGGTCATTCTCTCTGAACCTCTGCGGCCCGGATGAAAGCAGCATGGCCGAAACTCTCACTGGCGGTGCCCGTGCTTGCGGGCATGGTTGCGTTCGCGCTCGCCGGTCACATCGCGGCGACGCGGTTCATCCGGGATCAGCAGGCACGCCAGCTCGACGAGCTGACCGAAGTCGTGCTGCGCCGGTCCGAATTCGCTGTCGACTTCGCGACCGCGAGCCTTGACGAGCTGGCCGGCCGCGGGCTCGCCACATGCGATCCCGCATCGCTCCAGGCGATCCGCCTCCACGTCTACCAACGCTCCGCCGTGAAGGACGTCCGCCTCGTCAACTCCGACGGCTCGGTGATCTGCTCGGCCTATTCGGAGACGCTCGAATTCGACAAGGGTTGGGTCGATCGGGCCGACATGCTTGCGTCGCGCGATTCGAAGCTGATGCTGTTTCGTGTCGAGCAGTTCGGCGGCGACGCGCTCGGCGTGCTCAGGGACATCGGCGACAACAAGGCACTGGTTGCCATTCTCGGCATCAATTCCAGCCTGTTCGACATCATGCCGGCCGAGCTGCGCGCCCACAGCGAGGTTCTGCTTGCGCTCAGGAACGGTGCACAGCTCGGCGAGTTCGCGCTTGACGCCGGCAAGACGCTGCCGCATCCGATTGATTTTGAGAAAAGCTCAGCGCGCTATCCGTTGCGCGCGGTCATCCGCATTGACAGATCGGTACTGTCGACATGGAACAGCGAGGCCTACTGGCCGGCAATGGCGGCCGCGCTCGTGCTCGGCGCACTGTTCGGCATGCTGCTGTCGCGGACGCAGCGCTTGGAGGGGCCCGTCGCCGATCTCGATCGTGCACTGGCGCGGGGTGAATTCAAGCCTTACTTCCAGCCGATCTTCGATCTCCGCACCGGCGAGATCAGGGGCTGCGAGATCCTGGCGCGCTGGCTGCGCGAAGACGGCACCGTGGTGCCGCCGATGAACTTCATCCCGCTGGCGGAATCCAGCGGACGGATCGAGGCCATGACCTGGCAGCTGCTAGGCCGCGCGCTGGCCGACCTCCAGCCGCAGCTCAAAGCCGACAAGGATTTCAAGCTCTCGTTCAATGTCGTGCCCAGGCACATGCTCGGCGCAGGCTTCATCGAAACGCTCCGCAGCACCGTCACGGCGGCACGCGTATCCGCGCGGCAGATCGTGATCGAGGTGACCGAGCGCGACGAGCTCGACGATCTGGCGCGCGCCGCCGCCGTTGTGCGTGAGTTGCGCGACTACGGCTTTCGCGTGGCCATCGACGACGTCGGTGTCGGCCATAGCGGGCTGTCGCGGCTGAAGGGTCTCGGCGCCAACACGATCAAGATCGACAAGTTCTTCGTCGACACTATCACGGTCGACGCCTCGACCACGACGATCGTGGAGATGCTGGTGGCGCTCGCAAGGGATTTCCACATGACCGTGGTTGCGGAAGGCGTCGAAACCGAGGAGCAGGTCCGCGCGCTGATCTCGTGCGGTGTCGAGGACGGTCAGGGTTATCTCGTCGCCGCGCCCCTGCCCCTTGCGAAATTCAGCGAATTGATGGCGTCGCGGCGTGCGGCGACCGCAGTCGCGGCTCCAGCCGGCGACACTGCACTGGTGGCCTGACCGGGCCGGCTGGCCCGAATTCGAACAATTGTCTTCCGAACATGTCCCGGTGCGAACCACCAGTCGTGCACCCACAATCGACGACATACGCCCCTTAACGATATTCTCCGCTTTCGAGAGCGGCACACCGGTCGACCGGCTATGATGCTGCAATGCGCCGAAATCATCTCATCGCAGCTGCGGCCATCTGCCTTGCGCTGATCGTCTATGCCACGCTGGCTACGCTTGCGGGCAGACCGGTGCTGATGGGCCATGCCGAGGCCTATTGGGTCGTGGTCATCGAGCGCTTCAGCGCCTACAGCCTGCTGGGCTTCCTGCTGTCCTTCCTGCTGCCGGGACGCTTCAGGCTGGCTTGCGCATTCGTGATCGCCGTCGCCGTCGGGCTCGAGATGTTGCAGGCGATGGTGCCCGACCGCGATCCGCGGTTCATCGACGTGCTGCAAAAGGCGGCCGGCGGCATCCTCGGCGTCAGCCTGGCCCAGACCATTCTGGCTTTTCTGCCCAGACCGCCGTCCTGACGCGAGCGGCGTCGACCCACATCGCGAGCGCGATGCGCAGCTTGGTCCGGCAGATTATTTTGCCATCTGCCCGCGCAGCTCACCGCCTGGATTGGCCGCGGTATGGATGTTCGCATACCATTTGCCGGCCAAGAGATCGGCAGCCTGCGTCTCGGTGAGGGTTGCGGTGCCGTGGATCGGGCTTTGCGTTAACTTGAACGGCAGCGCGATGCCGGCATTCTTGCCGGATTCGCTCGGTCCATGGAAATGCGCGCCGAGCGCGGGACCGGTCAGATCCGCATAAGTGACGGTGTAGGTCAGGATCTTGGTATCGGTGTCGAAAGCCGCCTCGGCCTTGCCGGAGCCGGAGCTCGTGTTGGGCGGCACTTCGTTGCTGCCCCTGAGTTCCGCCTGCAGTTTGATCACTTCGGCATGGACCGCCGTCGCAAGAAGAGACGGGAGCGCAAAACCCAACGCACCCGCCAGGCACACGGCTCTCATCATGGTAACCTCCCAGCCCGGATCTCATTGGTTTCGACCTGCTCCGGTGTGAAACACCAGAGGTCGCGCCAAATTCCGGCTGGGTGATTATGCCTGATTCGAACGGAGCCGACTGCGGCCGGAAGCGGCGGACTTACGCCACGCCGCGCCTGAAGCTCTGCTGACCGGAGGTGAAACCGCCCGACATCTGCAGGTGGGTTTCGCGCAGCGCCGTGATTGCGTCATCGACGCCGAATTCGCCTTCGCGAATGGTTTCGAAGAACCGGGTCATCAAGGCGAAATCCAGCTTGACGCGGGTGTTTCCATCGCGGCTCTTGCGGCGATCGAGCGACAGATGCAGCGCCAGCACCCTGGCCTCGGCGGCACTGCAGCCGCTGAGCGTCGCGAGTTCGTCATAAGTCATCCAGATCTGAGGCATATCCCTGTCCGCCTTTTGTTATGGGCCTCAACCTAGATTTCACATCTAAAAGCACTCTTGCCGCGGTGCGGTCTTCAGGCGCTTTCGCGGCAACAGCGTCAACGCAAAGCTAAGGCGCAGGACACATCAGGACGCGGGAGGCCTGGAGGGCGTAAACGGCGGCCGCGGCCGCGACCGGCTGTCCAGTCCCTTGGGCAGCTTGTCGGGATTGAGCTTGACGACCGCGCATCTGGCGTCGGCTGGCAGCGCTTCTTCCTGGCTATAGATCAGCGTGCACTCGAACCTGACCTCCGGCGCCTCTCGCGCCGTGCCCGAGCACGTCGCCATCGCGCCGCTGCAGAGGCCGGTCAGATTGACCTCGACCTCATCAGGACCAAACACGCTCGGATTGCCTTCGGTATGGCGCTTCACTGCCAGGACAGCCGTGAAGCGTTGCTGATCGACCTGATAGGAGCCGCCATAGGTGAAGAAGCTGTCGCAGCCCGAGATCCGCCCCTCGATCAATTCGACAAGGCCTGTGCCCTGGCCACGCGGGGTTCTAAACCAGGCAGCGTATTTGCCGTCTCTCAGCATGAAAACATCCGTCGTAAAATTCAAACGTATTTGCGACGAACTCTGGGGCGCGACAATGACTGATGCGGCGCGTATTCCGGCACGGTTAATGCCTTGCAAAACCAATTCGTCAAATTTCCGGTGCCGCATGCGCGACGCCGGCTGCAAACTCAAAACAATTCGATGCCGTCATCCGCAGGCACGACCGCCTCGACCCGGCGGGCCGCGGCGCTCGACGACAGCCCGAGGGCTTGCAAAAATTCCCGGTGGACGTCGCGCTCCCGCTCCATCGTGTAGCGCGCGAACAGATCGTCGAGCAGCGCCTCGTCCTGCGGCTGCGGCCGATGCGCGCCTGCGCTTGCCGTCTCCAGGCGCGCAGCGACGGCGGGCAACGTCGCAGAAGACTCGCCGAGCGAGCTCATCAGGCCTTGCGCCGAATTCATCAGGCCCTCGAATTCGGCACCTTCGTCGACGAGCCGGCTCATAAGCTTGCCGAGCCGCTCGTTACCGGCCTCGACCTCGCGCAGCGCCCGGAGGATCTGCGGCTCCAGATTGGTGAGCTGCGTGGGATCGCCCTGGACGCGAAGCTCCTTCAACTCATTGGCGGAGCGCTCGATGCCGTCGAGCACGGGCCGCAAGCGGCCGGCGCCGGCCGAGACCTGATCGGCGGTCGTCTTGAGCTCGTTCGCGATGACGACGAAAGCGCTGCCGCGGCTGCCGAGATGGCTCGCCTTGAGGCCCGCATTCATGCCGATCAGGGTGATGTCGACCGTGGCTTCCGCCAGCCCCGCAATGACCTGACGGAATTTTGCCAGCGTATCCTCGACGACCGCGAGCGCCTGGTCGACCGAGCGTCCGGCGCTCTCGCAAGTGCCGATCAGGGTCGAGGCGTGAGCCAGCGTCTGCTTGATGCGGGTCAGGAACGAGGCGGAAGAACCGTTCTCGCTACCGAACAGCGTGCGGCCGTGACCGACGACGCCACTTGCATCGTTCAGGATCGCCGACAGCGCGCGGACGATCTGGCCGATGTCGCCGCCGAACTCGCGCTGCGCGTCCCTGAGCTGGGCCGCCGCCGGGCAAGCTGCGACGCCGTTGCCGAAACCAGAGGCCACCGTCGCACATATAGGCGCGGCCGGGAGCCATCCGGACCTGGACCGCGGGCGAAGCCGCCCCGGCCGTCTGCCATCGCGCCATCGCGTCTAGAGTCACGGTTTGCCGCGGCGCCGTTTTCTGCCATCACCGGTTTGAACCTGTTCCTGCCAGGGTGCACCAATACCAAGAGTGATTCTGATCACACTTGCTTGGGCGATCCCCTGCTAGGCTCCCGCTGGCACGTGGATCACTCGGGTATCTTGTTCGAACTGGATGAAAAAGTCATGAGAAGCCTGATCGGCGCGATCGCCGGCGTGTTTTGCCTCGCGGCTCCCGCCATTGGCGAGACGCCCGCCGCCATCGTCGAGGACGTGCAGGGCAAGGTCGACGGCATCGAATTCATGGACTACGTGGCGCCCGGCAAGATCATCAAGCTCGGCCCCAAGGCTGGCATCACGCTCAGCTATCTGAAATCCTGCCTGCGCGAGACCATCACCGAGGGCGTCGTGCTGGTCGGCGCGGAGCAAAGCACCGTGCAACTCGGCAACGTCCAGCGCGTCAAGGTGCCCTGCGACGCCAACGCCGCGCAGCTCTCCGAGCGCGAGGCGAACCAGAGCGCGGCAACCACGTTCCGCACCATGCGATCCGATGCCAACAGTGCGCCGGCCAAGCTGCCGACGATCTACGGTACAGCGCCACTGATTCAGGCCAAGAGCGGCAGCACGCTGGTGATCGAACGCACCGACGGCAAGGAGCCCACGATCAGCCTCCCGCTCAAGAACGACATCATGATCGCCGGAAAATTCTATGACCTCTCGAAAGCCGGCAAGTCGCTGACGCCGGGCGGCAGCTACCTCGCGAAGCTCGGCACCAAGCGCTACACCTTCCAGGTCGACGCCAGCGCGACCTCGTCGCCGACACCGATCGTCGGCCGTCTGCTTCGGCTCGAATAGCCGGCCAGCGACAGCAACGATGCGGCGGATCGGCAGGTGGGACATCGTTGCGGCGATCATGATAGCGCTCGTTACGGGCGCAACTTTCACGTCTCCGCCGCTCCAGACGCTGCAAGGGCTCTCGCTCGACATCCTCACGGCCTTGCGCTGGAAGCTCATCGGTGACCGCCGCGATCCCGCGACGTCACCGGTCGTCGTCGTGGCCATCGATGGGGAGACCTACGACACGCCGCCTTTCAAGGGATCGCCGACCCAGACATGGACGCGCGAGATCGGCCGGGTGCTCGGAAGTATCACTGACGGGGGCGCCAAGATCATCGGCTTCGACGTGATCTTTCAAAGCTCGATCGAGCAATCGGCGATTCCGTTCGGCGATGCGTCGTTCGGCAGCCGTTTGAAGGGATTTGACCGGGACTACCTTATCGCCGTGCGGAAGCTTTCCGACAGCGGCAAGCTCGTGCTCGGCGAAATTCTCAGCAACGACCATCCGGAGCGGCCGGATCGCGCGCAGCAACTGGCGGTGAAAGACAACATCCGCGCCCTCAACGTCCATACCGACGCCGACGACGTAATCCGGCGAATGCCGCTAAGCTTTTCCATCGCGGGCCAGCCAGTGTCCGCAATGGCCGTCGAGCTCGCCGCGCGCGCACTCGGTGCCAAGCCCGAGACCGGGCCGATCGGCGTAACGAAATTGTCCGGCTACGCGATCCCGAGCGCGGTCACCAACACGCTCACGCTCAATTTCCGCGGCATGGGCCGCGACGTCCCCACTTATTCCTTCGCCGATTTGCGCGCCTGCGTCGAAAAGGGCGACACCGAGTTCTTCCGCCGCGCCTTCGAGGGCAAGATCGTGCTGCTCGGCAGCATCCTCAATTTCGAAGACCGCAAGCTCACCTCAATGCGCCTGGCCAGCGGATATGACGGGACACCCGGGTCGCGATGCGCCCTGCCCGCGCCTGCAAGCACCGCGCAACAAGCCCGCAACGCGGTCGCCGGCGTCTTCGTTCACGCCACGGTCGTGCGAAATCTGCTCGAGCATGATGCCATCACCGAGCTCGGCTTCCCGCTGCGGACGATCCTGACAATTGTTTTCGCGGCGATCATTGCCGCTGCCGCCTGCCTGCTCGCTCCGACCGGCGCGGCGGTTACCTGGCTTGGGCTCACCGTCGCCTACGCTGCTGTCGCCGTCAGCACATTCGCGCATGCCATCGCGCTGCCCCTGACCGAGCCCGTGCTCGCCGGTCTCGCAGCGCTCGCCATGATGATCGGCTACCGCTTCGTGATCGCCGACCGCGAGGAGCGCTTCCTGCGCAAGAGCTTTGCGTTCTATCTCGCACCCGAGGTGATCGACGGCATGGTCGCCTCCGGCAAGATGCCCGTGCTCGGGGGCGAGATGCGCAACATCACCATGTTCTTCTCTGACCTCAGCGGCTTCTCCTCGATCGCCGAGAAGATGACGCCGAGCGAGCTGGTCGCATTGATGAACGACTATCTCTCCGCCATGACCGACATCATCGAAAGCCATGGCGGCTATGTCGACAAATATATCGGCGATTCCATCGTCGCGATGTTCGGCGCGCCGGCCGACGATCCCGATCATGCACGCAACGCGGTCGCCGCCGCGCTGCAATGCCGCGACCGGCTCGAGGAGCTCAACGAAAGCCATCCCGCGTTCCGTGGCCGCGGCCTCGCCCACCGCATCGGGTTGAACAGCGGCGAAGCCGTAGTCGGCAATATCGGCTCGCGCCGGCGCTTCAACTACACCGTCATGAGCGATACCGTGAACCTCGCCTCGCGGCTCGAAGGCGCCAACAAATACTTTGGCACCGTGATCATGGCGTCCGAGATGACTGTGAACCAGAGCCGCAGCGCCTACACCTGGCGCGAGCTCGACATGGTCAGGGTGCAGGGACGCGACGAGCCGATCAGGGTGTACGAGCCGCTCGCCGAGAAGAACCACGAGACGCAGGAGCAGGGCATCCGCACGGCAACTTACGCCAGCGGGCTTGCGTGCTGGCGTGCGCGCGACTTCGCCAAAGCGGCCGAGCTGTTCGAGAGCGCCGCCGGCGACGATCCGCCGTGCCGATATTTTGCCAAGCGTGCGCGGACACTGGCGGCGCATCCACCGCCGGCCAACTGGACGGCGGTGAATACGCTGGAAGGGAAGTAGCGGCGCGAGCCAGGTGCACCGATGCACTCTCTCCCCTTGTGGGAGAGGGTGGCTCGACGCGCAGCGGCGAGACGGGTGAGGGGTTCTATCCGCACATAACTCTCAGGCGGCGACATCCGCGGAGAAAACCCCTCATCCGGCGCTTCGCGCCACCTTCTCCCACAAGGGGAGAAGGAAAGAAGCCAGCATCAGACGTAACAAACCTAAAACGGCAGCCCCACATAATTCTCCGCGAGCAACCGCTGCGCCGTCTCGGACGACAACAGGTACTCCAGCTCGGTCTGCTGGAGACGATCTTCATACTCGGAACGATCGGGGAAACGGTGCAGCAGCATCGTCATCCACCACGAGAAGCGCTGCGCCTTCCATATCCGCGCCAATGCCTTGGCGGAATAGCCCGCCAGCCCGGAATCGTCGCCATCCTGATAGTGCGCGAGCATCGCGTGGTAGAGGTAATAGATGTCGGAAGCGGCGCTGTTCAGCCCGCGCGCGCCGGTCGGCGGCACGATGTGGGCGGCATCGCCGGCGAGGAACAGTCGGCCATAGCTCATCGGCTCGGCGACGAAGCTGCGCAAAGGCGCGATGCTCTTTTCGATCGAGGGGCCGGTGATCAAGCGGTCTGCGACCTCATCGGGCAGGCGACGCTTCAGCTCCGCCCAGAATGCATCGTCCGACCAGTCTTCGACCTTGTCAGTCAGCGGCACCTGGAGGTAATAGCGGCTCAGCACCTGTGAGCGCAGCGAGCAGAGCGCAAAGCCGCGCGCATGCTTCACGTAGATGAGCTCAGGCGACACCGGCCTGGTCCGCGACAACACGCCGAGCCAGCCGAACGGATAGACCTTTTCATATTCACGCAGCACATCCTTCGGGATCGATTTGCGGCTGACGCCGTGAAATCCGTCGGCGCCGACGATGTAGTTGCAATCAACGCGGACGGTCTCGCCGTTCGATCGATACGTCACGTAGGGCCGGTCGGAGGTCAGATCATGCGGCGTCACGTCCTCGGCATTATGCACGACCTTGCCACTGAGCCGGTCGCGCGCCTCATAGAGGTCGCGCGTCAGCTCGGTCTGGCCGTAGACCAGCACCGAATTGCCGCCGGAATGCTTGTTTAGATCGACATGGGAGAGCACGCCGTCATGGGCGATCTCGAAGCCGTTGTGGATCTCGCCCTCGCGGTCCATCCGCTCGCCGCATTGCGCCTCGCGCATCAGCCGGGCAAAGCCATGCTCGAGCACGCCGGCGCGGATGCGCGCCAGCACGTGCTCGCGGCTGTATTTCTCCAGCACGATGGTATCGATGCCCTTCAGGTGCAGGAGCTGGGACAGCAGCAGCCCGGACGGCCCGCCGCCGATGATGCAAACCTGAACTTTCATTTTTCCGTCCTCCCGTCGGCAATTTTTTGCAGATTCCGCCGCCTGTACCGATGGAGGCTTTCGCCATTGTCTTGTACTATTCGAACATGAGAACCGCAGCCCCCGCCCCGGCCATCCGGGTCTACAATCTGTTCGGTGAAGCCGGCGACCTGCCGGACGTCGTCCATTGCGAGACGATTGCGTCGCGCTCGGTGCTGCATGACTGGACGCTCGCCGTGCACCGCCACGCCCGGCTGCACCAGGTGCTGCTGATCGAGCGCGGCGGCGGCGAGGCGACACTCGACGGACGCGTGGTGCCGCTCAGGCCGATGCAGATCGTCAACGTGCCGGTCGGCCATGTCCACGGCTTCCGTTTCGTGCGGGAGACCCAGGGCTGGGTTCTGACCATCGCCGCGGAAATCCTGGACGAGGCACTGCTCGCCGCCGAGGGCCTGCGCGGCGTGCTGTCACGATCGGCCGTCGTTCGCGGCACGCCGCAGATCCGCGCGACGATGAAACAGATCTTTGCCGAGCACGCCGCGCGCGATTTCGGCCGCGCGCATGTGCTGCGCGCGTTGTCGGCCGCCATGATCGGCCTCGTGGCACGAGCGCTTACAGCCGAGAGCGGCACCAGCAGCAGCTCTGAATCAAATCTGTTCCGCCGCTTCGAAGCCCTGCTCGAACAGCATCATCTGGAGCGCCGGACCGTTGCGGACTACGCGAACGCGCTGGCGATCACGCCGACCCATCTCAACCGCATCACGCGCGCGGCAACCGGCGATACCGCCTCGCACCTGATCCTGAACCGGCTGATCCGCGAGGCACGCCGCAACCTCGTCTATACAAATCTTCCGGTCTCGACGATCGCCTATGCGCTCGGCTTCGAGGACCCCGCCTATTTCAGCCGGGTCTACGCCGCAGCCACCGGGCTGTCACCGCGCGCCTTTCGCGCTCAGATTCATGGCGATGAAGGCTGATCCACATGTTACTGGTGCGCTCGCTCCTGCGCGGATTCCACCGGCGCTTCGTCCGGATGCCGCTTCTCGTAATGCAGGAAGAGATCGAGCAGCGCCAGCAGCACGATGAGGACGCCGAAGCCGATGCTCAGATGCATCGCCCGCGTATGCGGAAATCCGAGCAGCCAGGGCGACGCGACGAGCCAGACGCCCATCAGGACGTTGATCCATTCCTCCCAGTCCCGGTAAGCGATGATGGCCGCCAGCGAGAGCACGACGATGATCGCGCTCGTGACCCAGAGGTCGATCTTGCCCTGACTATTTGTCAATTTGAACAGCCATGGCGATATGAAGAGAACGGCGGCGAGAAACAGATTATAGACGTCAGGGACAGTTTCGCGCTCTTGCAGCCTGCTCATGACACACCCTCCGCGGGGGACCCGTCGGAGCAAAGACTGGGAAGCGATTTGGTTCCCATTCGGCGTGGGCTTATTGGCTAGACTTTGGTCTCGCTCAGGAACCGAACCGACGACGATAGTCCTGCGGCGCCGTGGCCAGCACGCGCAGAAAACTGCGGCGCATGGTCTCCTCCGACCCGAAACCGCAGCGCTGGGATATCCGCTTCACCGGCAGGCGCGTCTCCGACAGCATTCGCCGCGCAGCTTCCACCCGCAACCGCTCGATGGCCCGCAGCGGCGTCAGTCCGGTCGTCTTGGCATAATGGCGGCTGAAACTGCGCTCGCTCATGCCGGCCTCGCGTGCCAGTCTGGACAGAGAGAGATCGCCGGCGAGATGCCTGCTGATCCACTGGTGAAGCGCGCCGAATTCATCCTCGGCGGATTGCAGCGACAGCGCCTCGCTGAACTGCGCCTGTCCGCCCGGCCGCTTGAGGAAGACGACGAGATAGCGCGCCACGGCCAGCGCGGTGGTGCGGCCGAGATCCTCCTCCACCAGGGCCAGCGCCAGATCGATGCCGGCGGTTACGCCTGCCGAGGTCCAGATCGAGCCATCGCGCACGAAGATCGGATCTGGCTCGACGCGCACGGCCGGGAAACGCCGCGCGAGCTCGGCGCAATACGACCAATGGGTCACCGCACGGCGTCCGTCGAGCGCGCCGGATGCACCGAGCAGAAATGCGCCGGTGCAAACCGACGCCACGCGCCGCGCCTTCTTCACGCGCTGCCGCAGCCAGTCCAACAGCACCGGATCGGAGGCGGCGAGATCGACACCCGGACCACCTGCGACAACCAACGTGTCCAGCCCGCTGCCGGCGCGCGGCAGCGGCTCCGTTGCAATCGCCAGTCCCGAGGACGCCGTCACCCGCGCGCGATCTTTCGCCACCACGCGAAGCGCATAAGGCGGCGTTCCGCCGGCCTCCACGATCTGCTCGTTGGCGGTCGCGAACACCTGGAGCGGTCCGGTGACGTCGAGCAGCTGTACCGATGGATAAGCCAGCACTTCGATCACGCGCACGGAACTCCGCGTGGCACGAGAAATGGAGCTTGGCGAGAAACGAGGGGTCTTTGGCATTTGCGCCAAAACTGCCCGGTTATGTTGCCGCTGTCCAGCCTCGAGGAGAGACCATGACCACGAAGACTTTTACCAAGACCGCCCCGCCGGAATGGCTTCTCGCGATGTGGAAGGAGATCGACGACAAGACCTTTGGCAAGGGTTTTGACTGTTTCGCCGACGATGCGATCTGCAATCTCGGCGTTGCCGACTGGCACGGCCGCGATGCGATCCGCAACAATCTGCGGCAGTTCATCGACCGTGGCTTCACCGCGCTGCATGACGTCGTCGAGTACTGGGACAGCCCTGAGCTCAAGATCTTCCACGGCAAGGTCGCGATGCGCTTCGACGATCCCAGCATCGAACCCGTGAGACCGACGATGGCCCATTTCTTCTATATGGACGAAAAAGATCCCACCAAGGTCAAGCGCTGGGTCGGAGCGGTGGGACCGACCGGGTTTTAGCTGGCACGTCACCGACGGAGCTCGGCGGTGCAAGCTCCACCACGACAAGAGAGCCGGCCTCACCATCGGATGCGGCCGGCTCATTCCTGATCACGTGAAGCAAACATCGAAGAACAAGACCTTCTCCGGCCCCTGCAAGTTGATCGCGAAGAATATACGACCATGACAGCGCGCTCGTCGCTCGAAAATCGAAGGCGGCCATAGCCGGGATCAGGCGAATTCGGACCGGGCCCGCCACTATTCCCGGCGCTTCTACTTACCTTGGTATAGAGCGACCAACCCTTTGGATAGAATTCGTTTACCTCCGTACGATTGAGCGCGGAATGCGCACGCCTTATCGTGGCTGCATTCGGCGCCCCAGACGCTGGTGGCACGGACCTCCCTAGCCTTGGCGCAAGACGGCCACACCCTGTCCGGTCGTCTGCGCTGCTTTTTCAGCAAGCCGTCAGCGACCTCAGTGTTTTCCCGGCCGACACATCGAGCCCTCGCGGTCGAAGCTGCCGGCTTCCATGCGAAACTGGAGTTTCGTGCTTAATGTCTTCGTTTGAGAAGATCGCGCTCTTCATCGATGGCTCCAATCTCTATGCCACCTCCAAGGCGCTCGGTTTCGACATCGATTACAGGCGTCTGCTCAGCGAATTTCGCGGCCGAGGCGCGTTGCTGCGGGCCTTCTACTACACGACACTCATTGACGATCAGGAATACTCGTCAATCCGCCCATTGATCGATTGGCTCGACTATAACGGGTATACCGTCGTCACCAAGCTCACCAAGGAGTTTGTCGACGCCACCACCGGCCGCCGCAAGGTGAAGGGCAGCATGGACGTGGACCTCGCCGTGACGGCGATGGAGCTCGCCGGGCACGTCGATCAGATCGTGTTGTTCTCAGGCGATGGAGATTTTCGTTCGCTGGTGGAAGCCGTGCAGCGCCGCGGCGTCCGGGTGACCGTCATCTCCACGCTGGCCAGCCAGCCGCCGATGATCGCCGACGAACTGCGCCGACAGGCGGACATCTTCGTTGACCTGGCGGAACTGAAGCCGAGAGTGGGGCGCGATCCGGCGGAACGGCCGGGATCGCGCGAGATGCGTCAGCAACCGCCGCAATTCATCGCGCGCGGAACGGTGAATCGAAGCGACCAGCTGGAATAATCTGGGCCTGACGATCCCTGGATCGTCAGACGTCGAAGAACACCGTCTCGTCCGGTCCCTGCAGATTGATCGCGAAGGAATATACGGCCTTGCCGGCGCGCTCGCTGCGGGTGGCGATCAGCGTGTTGCGACGCACCGGAGGCTCGACCAGATTGAGCACGGGATCGGCGGCGTTGGCGGCTGCTTCGTCGGAGAAATAGAGCCGGGTGTTGAGCCCGATATTGATGCCGCGGGCGACAATCCAGATGTCGACGTACGGCGCGCATTTGCGCCCGGCCCTGTCGACGATCGCACCCGGCTTGATGGTCTCGAAGGTGACGAGTCCGCTCTCGAAATCGGAGCCGGCACGGCCCCAGCCGCGGAAGTCCTCGTCCAGCGCGCCGGCCGAACGATCAGCCGGATGGTTGTAGCGGCCGGCCGCGTTGGCCTGCCAGATCTCCAAAAGAACGTCGCGCAGCACCGTGCCGCTGCCGTCGATCACCCTCCCTTCCAGCGTGATGCGTTCACCCTTCGTGTTCGGCGTCACCAGCACGTTGGAAAAGTTCTTCTCGAAAATGTCGAAGCCGGCCATGGCCGGGATCAGGCCGATATGAACGTAGGGTCCGGCGGTCTGCGAGGCGGTTTCCTTGAGATAGTTGAGCGGCTGCGGCATGGGCTCAGTTCCCTTCGGGACGGTTCTCGAAATAGGTGGAGCGCTGGCCGCGCAGCACGATGTCGAAGCGATAGGCGAGTGAGTCGAACGGCGTCGAGGCGTTGAGGTCGAGCGGCGCCACCAGGCGATCGAGCGCGTCCTTGTCCGGGATCGTCGTCAGGATCGGGCAGACCGGGATCAGCGGATCGCCCTCAAAGTACATCTGAGTGATCAGCCGCTGCGCAAAGCCCGAGCCGAACACCGAGAAATGGATGTGGGCGGGGCGCCAGCTGTTGACGAAATTGCGCCAGGGATAGGGCCCAGGCTTCACGGTGCGGAAGTAGTAATAGCCGGTGTCGTCGGTCAGAGCACGGCCGCAGCCGCCGAAATTCGGATCGATCGGCGCCAGATACGTGTCCTTCCTGTGCCGGTAGCGGCCGCCGGCATTGGCCTGCCAGAACTCGACCAGCGTGTTCGGCACGCCGCGGCCGGTCTCGTCCAGCACGCGGCCGTGGACGATGATGCGCTCTCCGACGGGATCGCCGTCCTTGGCGTAGTTGCGGATCAGATCGTTGTCGAGCGGGCCGAGATCGTTGTGGCCGAACACCGGCCCCGTGATCTCCGAGACCGAGCTCTCCAGCGACAGCAGCGCCTGACGCGGCGAGCGCAGCACCGAGGATTTGTAGCCGGGCGCGTAGGCCGGCGGGTGGATGGCGCGGTCGCGCTGGAAGAAGCCGCCATCACGCGGCGTAAACGGCTCGGGAGCGTTGAGGCGGCGATCCCTTAAGGCTGGCGCCTGGGCATTCATCGGCGTTGTCTCTCCCTTTGGCTGCGGCCGGTCCTGGCGCGCGGCTTCTCGGGAGATCATGGGCCGGCCTATTCCACAGATAAATAGATCGATTATAATATATTTCATGAAAAAAATCGATCATTTGGCGCTCGACGGGCACGCCCTCGAACTGTTCCTCGCGGTGCTGGAGGAAGGTTCGGTGACGGCCGCCGCAATCCGGCTCGGCCTGACACAGTCGGCCGTCAGTCACGCCCTGAACAAGCTGCGGCGGATCGCGGGCGATCCGCTGTTCGCCAAATCCGGCCGTGGCATTGTCGCGACCGCCCACGCCCAGGCTCTGGCCGCAAAAGCGCGGGCGCTGATCGACGAGATGCGCAGCTTCGCAGGCGGTGTCACGTTCGAGCCGGCGAGCGCGCAGCTCTCGCTGACGATCGCTGCCAACGACCTTCAGCGCGATTTGCTGCTGCCGCGCTTCTTCGGACATGTCGCCGCGCAGGTGAAGAGCCTCAATCTGCGTCTAATCCCATCGCAGTCGCCCTCGCCTGCGATGCTCCGCGAGAATCGTTGCGATCTCCTGATCACACCGCTGCCGCCGTCCGGCATCGACATCGTGCAGAAGCGGCTGCTGCGGGATCATTACGTCTGCTATTACGATCCCAAGGCGCGCACCGCACCAGGCAGCCGTAGCGCCTATCTCGCAGCGCGCCACATCACCGTGGTCTATACCGACAACGAGCGGCTCGATTTCGACCGCCGGCTCGCCGCGAACGGCTTCCACCGCGACATTGCCATCTCCGTGCCGAGCTTCTCCGGCGTGCCGTCGTTCCTGCGCGGGACGCAGATGCTGGCGAGCATGCCGAGCCTGCTGGCCTCCGGCGTGATGCGTGGCTTCGCGCATGCGCTGATACCGCTGGCCTCACGCACGCGAACGCTGGCCGAACTGCCGATGTTCATGGTCTGGCACCAGCGCTATCAGAAGGACCCGGCGCATCGCTGGATCAGGGCCCAACTCGAAGCCGTGGCCGCGACCGCCGCGGAGACTTGAGACCCCGTCCCAAGTTTCGGAAGCCCGCCCCTCGCCAAACCCACTGGTTGCGCAGGGAGAGCCACGCTAGAATTCCCACATGACAGTGACCGATATCGCGAGCCGAACCTACAATCACAGCTGGCGGCTGGATCCCATCATCCGCAGCCTGCTTGATACCGACTTCTATAAGCTATTGATGTTACAGCTGATTCGGGAATCATACCCGGATCAACAGGTGACGTTTTCGGTCATCAATCGTTCGCGCCATGTGCGCCTTGCCGAGATCATCGACGAGGGCGAGCTGCGCGCCCAGCTCGATCATGCCCGCACCATCCGCTTCACCAAGAAGGAGTTGATCTGGCTCGCCGGCAACACCTTCTACGGCAAGACGCACATGTTCTCCGCGGATTTCATCCGCTGGCTCGCCGAATTCCGCCTTCCCGAATACGAGCTGCGCCAGGTCGAGGGCCAGTACGAGCTGCATTTCCACGGGCCCTGGACCCATACCACCATGTGGGAGATTCCGGCGCTCGCCATCCTCAACGAATTGCGCTCGCGTTCGGCGATGAAGGGCCGCGGCCGCTTCGAGCTGGACGTGCTCTATGCCCGCGCCAAGGCCAAGCTATGGACCAAGGTGGAGCGGCTGCGCGAGCTGGAAAATTTGCGGCTGTCCGACTTCGGCACCCGCCGCCGCCACGGCTTCCTGTGGCAGCGCTGGTGCGTAGAAGCGGTGAAGGAGGGCCTGGGTTCGTCCTTCATCGGCACCTCCAACGTGCTGCTGGCGATGGACAACGATCTCGAAGCCATCGGCACCAATGCGCATGAGCTGCCGATGGTCGCCGCCGCGCTCGCCAAGGACGACGAAGAATTGCGCTGGGCGCCGTATCGCGTTCTCGACCAGTGGCGTCAGACCTATGGCGGTAATCTGCTGATCGCGCTGCCGGATGCTTTCGGCACCAAAGCCTTCCTGCGCGATGCGCCGGAATGGGTGGCGGACTGGACCGGCTTCCGCCCCGACAGCGCGCCGCCAATCCAGGCCGGCGAAGAGATCATCGCATGGTGGGCGAAGAAGGGCCGCAACCCCAAGGACAAGCTGCTCGTGTTCTCCGACGCGATGGATGTCGGCTCGATCGAGGAGACCTATCACCACTTCTCCGGTCGCTCGCGGCTCTCCTTCGGCTGGGGCACCAACCTCACCAACGATTTCGTCGGCTGCGCGCCGGATGGCTCATTCAATCTCGATCCGATCTCGATCGTGTGCAAGGTGTCATCGGTCGACGGACATCCGGCCGTCAAGCTCTCCGACAATCCGGAGAAGGCAACCGGTCTTCCCTCGGAGATCGAGCGCTATTTGCGCGTGTTCGGCGATGCCGGCCGCGTGCGCAAGCCTGTGCTGGTCTAGTCCCGATCCAAATTCTCTCAATCGAGTAAATCGCGGGAGTCGGATTCGCGGCATCGGCGCGCGGGTTCCGGCTCAGCGGCATTTGCAGCGATCTGCGCGCATCCGTTTCACAACGCTTTCACCCTGCAAGACAATCTCTCGGCTCTTTCAGGTCGAGTTAAGCAGCGTTCTCGCGTAATCCGCGTTATCAGCCGACGCTCCGCTGGGGTCGTTGAGCGATTTGGGGAACGCAGGGTGTTTCGCAGAACAGCAACGTCGGCGAAGGAACGCAGCTTCCTTCACGTCATCAAGCTTGTCTCGCCTTTCGTGACGGTCGTCATGCTTCAGGCGGCGATCGCGGGATTCAGCTTAGAGGTGATGTCATCGGTTCGCGCCTATGTCGCGGGCGAGGCGATGTGGTCGCGCTCGCAGAAGAACGCCGTTTATTTCCTCAATCTCTATCTGCATTCGGGCCAGGCCAGCCAGTTCGCGCAATATCAGACCTCGCTCGCCGTCCCGATCGGCGACGAATACGCGAGATGGGCACTCGACGGCGATCCGGTCGACGTCGAGCTCGCGCGCATCGGCTTCCTGCAGGGTGGCAACCATCCAGATGACGTTCCCGGCCTGATCTGGTTGTTCCGCTATTTCAACCGCGTCAGCTTCCTCCGCGAAGCGATCCGGGAGTGGGCTGCCACCGATCCGATGCTGCTGGAGCTCAGCGTCTTCGGTGAAGTCATCAAGAGTGAACTAAAAAACGGTCCCGTCAGGGACAGCGACCGTCTGCAATTCCTGTCGTCGCGCCTTTCGGAGCTGAACGGGCAGTTCACAGGGCATGCCGAGCGATTCTCGACTGTGCTCGGCGAAGGGTCCCGCGCCATCAAGCTGACGCTGACATGGCTCAACATCGCCACCGCCGCGATCCTGATCCTGCTTCTGATCTGGCACACGCGTCGACTGGTGCTGCAGCGGCAGGCGTTCGAGGATGCGCTGCATGCCGAGAAGGAGCGCCTCGCCTTTCAGGCCTCGCATGACTGGTTGACCGGCATCGCCAACCGGCGGGCCTTCGAGGCGCGCCTGCAGAGGGAGCTCGATGATAGCGGCGAAAATTCGCTCAGCCTGATCCTGCTCGACCTCGACCAGTTCAAGAGCGTCAATGACAGCTGCGGCCATCTTGCCGGGGATCGACTGCTGTGTCAGGTCGCGCGCCTGCTGCAGCAGGACCGGCGGCCGCACGATCTGGTCGCACGGCTCGGCGGTGACGAGTTCGGCCTGATCCTGCCGCAATGCGCGCCGTACGACGCCGTCGATATCGCCGAGCGGCTGCGGCGATCACTCGAGATGTTCAATTTCGCCTGGGACGATCGCTATTTTGCGGTGACCGCCAGCATCGGCGTTGCCTGCATTGCCGACGCCAACACCACGCTCGAGGAGGCGATGCGCCGGACGGATGCCGCCTGCTATTGCGCCAAGGAAAAGGGGCGTAACCGGGTTCAAGTCGACAACGGAAGGCCGGACGTCGCTCTCGTCGCTGCGCCGTCGCGCGAAGCTGCCCGCGCGTGACCGTCGCCGTTATCGTGCCGGCAAGATCCCGAGACCCAGGAGATGCGCGTCCAGGAACTGCGTGACCTGCTGGCGCAGCATCTGCGGCGGCACGGCGACCATGCGTTCTTCGAGGCCGAGCGAGATGATCCCATGCACTGCGGAAAACAACGTCCGCGACAGCAGTGCGATCTTCACGTCATCCGCATCCGGTAGCAAACGCACCAGAGGCGGATGCATCAGCGCGAAGGCGTCCATCACCATCTGAAGAATGTCGTCGGGATAAGGACGGTCGTCCTCCATCCGATGCTCGAACAGCGAGCGCAACAGATTGGCGTTGTCGGCGAAGAATTCGAGATAGGTCTCCGCCAGACCATAGAGCTGGCGGACCGGGTCCTCAGCCGGAACCCGGCCCAGCCGCAGCGTCAACGCCTGAACCGTCTCCCGATTGACCGTCAGGATCACCCCGTCGAAGTCGCCGAACTCGTTATAGACGCTGCCGACCGAGCAGCCGGCGGCCTCGGCCACGTCTCGAACCTTCAACGATCTCAATCCTTTAGTCGCAATAATGCTGCGGGCGATCTCCAGGATCTGGAGACGCCGTCGATTTTTTTTCTGGTCCCGCAATGATTCTTCTTGAACATTGTTCATTTTAAAGCTACTCACGTGAACATTGTTCAAACTAACCCGGAGACCTGCAAAATGCAAACCCTCGCTGTCGATATCGCCTCCACCTTCGTCGACGACGCCACGGCTCTCTTGAGCGGCTCCGGCCGCGCCCTGCTGCGGGTCGTCATGGCCCCGATCGATCGGATCGCGAATGCTTGCGATATTGCCGGCGTGCTCGCTGAGCGCCGCGCGACCTTCCGGATGTGGCGGACCACCCGTTCCCGCCACGAGCGCCGCCGCTTCAGCGTGCTCGGCCGCTTAAACCCCTTTCGCCACCTCGCTCACCTCACCTGAAGAGAAACCGGTGCGCATGCGAGCCGGTTCGAATGCGAGGACAGGCCGCAACAAAGACTTATTATGTCCGGACATTCGTGGCCGATCCCGCGGTTGTGAGAGAGAGACGATTCAGCTTTTGCTTATCGGCCAGAGCGACGTCCCGTAAGCGCGGCATTTCCGCCCGAAACCGCGGCCGCAACCGGATATTTGCGAACCTGACGAGACCACTTGGAGACCAACAGGATCGGAGGGACCGAGGGGACAGAGCAGGCCGATGACCGTCGTCACCCTGCAATCGTTCCTCCCACACCCTTCCGGTCGTGACGTTTCACCGATAACGCAACACCTTCAGGCTGCTCTTCCAAAACAGGACTCGTCATGATCAGGGATTTGATGTCGTCACGCCGATTTGCGCCGCTGTTCTGGGCGCAATTCTTCTCGGCGCTCAACGACAACGTGCTCAAGAACGCACTCGTCATCATCCTGCTTTACAGCGCCGCGACCGGCCACGGCGATGCGCTGGTGACGGTCGCCGGCGCCGTCTTTATCTTCCCCTATTTCATCCTGTCCGGGCTCGGCGGCCAGCTCGCCGACAAATACGTCAAATCGGTCGTCGCAAGGCGGCTGAAATTCACCGAGATCTTCGCTGCGGCCTTCGCCGCCGCCGGCTTCTTCCTGCACTCGGTGCCGCTGCTGTTCGCGGCGCTTGCGCTGTTCGGCATCATCGCCGCCCTGTTCGGCCCCGTAAAATACTCCATGCTGCCGGACCAGCTCGAACTCGGTGAGCTCGCGACCGGCAACGCGCTGGTCGAGGGCGCGACTTTCATGGCCATCCTGCTCGGCACCGTCGCGGGCGGCCAGTTCGTGGCGGGCTCCGCCCATATGGGCTGGGTCGCATCGGCCGTGGTCGTGCTGGCCCTGTTGTCGTGGGCCTTTGCCTCCCGCATTCCGCAAACAACGCCCTCCGCGCCCGATCTGCCCGTCGATGCCAATCCCTGGACCTCGACGTTCGGCCTGTTGAAGACGCTCCATGCGGATCACCGGCTGTGGGACGGCACAGTGATTGTCTCCTGGTTCTGGCTGGTCGGCGCGATCGTGCTGTCGCTGCTGCCGGCGCTGGTCAAGGACGTCGTCGGTGGCAACGAAGGCGTGGTGACGCTGTGCCTGGCGATCTTCGCGATCGGCATCGCCATCGGCTCGCTGTTTGCGGCCAGCCTGAGCCACGTTCGCCCCAACCTCGCGCTGGTGCCGATCGGTGCCATCATGATGGGATTTGCCGGCATCGACCTTGCCTGGGCCATCGGCGTCACCGTGAAGGGGAACGACATCGCCGCGGTCGATTTCGCAACCTCGTTTGCGGGCCTGCGCATGCTGATCGACTTTGTCGCCTTCGCTTTCGGCGGCGGGCTGTTCGTCGTTCCGTCCTTCGCCGCGGTGCAGGCCTGGTCGGCGCCGAACGAGCGCGCCCGCATCATCGCTGCCGGCAACGTGCTGCAGGCCGCCTTCATGGTGGTCGGCTCGCTGTTCGTCGCGCTGCTGCAGGCGGCCGGATTGCATGTCGGCTGGATCTTCCTCGGCCTGGGTGTCGCAAGCTTCGGCGCGGTGTGGTTCGTGCTGACGAAATGGGGCAAGGAGGGCGTGCGCGATTTCGGCGGGCTCTTCTTCCGCGCCCTGTTCCGCACCGAGGTGCGCGGGCTCGAGAACCTGCCGCCATCAGGCACGCGCATGTTGATCGCGCCCAATCATGTCAGCCTGATCGACGGCCCGCTGCTGCACGCCGTGCTGCCGATCGACGCGAGCTTCGCGGTCGATACCGGGATCTCCAAGGCGTGGTGGGCCAAGCCGTTCCTGCGTGTGGTCAAGCACTACACCATGGACCCAAGCAAGCCGCTGGCCGCACGCGACCTGATCAAGCTCGTGGCTGCCGGCGAACCGGTCGTCATCTTCCCGGAAGGACGCATCACGGTCTCCGGCTCGCTGATGAAGGTCTATGACGGGACCGCGATGATCGCCGACAAGGCCGACGCCGTCGTCGTGCCGGTTCGCATCGAGGGCGCCCAGCGCTCGCATCTCAGCTACCTCGACAGCAGCCAGATCAAGCGCTCGTGGTTTCCGCGGGTGACGGTGACGATCCTGCCGCCGGTCAAGCTTCCGGTCGATCCGGCGCTGAAGGGCAAGGCGCGCCGTAATGCTGCGGGCGCAGCGCTCCAGGACGTGATGATCGATGCGATGGTCAAGAACGCCATGCTCGACCACACGCTGTTCGAGGCGCTCGGCCATGCCTACCGCGACCGCGACACCGGCAAGGTCATCGTCGAGGACGCGCTCGGCACCAGGCTGACCTATCGCAAGCTGATCCTCGGTGCGCAGGTGTTGAGCCGCAAGCTCGAAGCCGGCACCTCGGCCGGCGAAAATGTCGGCGTGCTGCTGCCGAACTCCGCGGGCGTCGCCGTCGTCTTCATGGCGCTGCAGAGCATCGGCCGGGTTCCGGCAATGCTCAACTTCTCGGCCGGCCCGGTCAACGTCCTCGCCGCCATGAAGGCTGCGCAGGTCAAGACGGTGCTGACCTCAAAGGCGTTCATCGAGAAGGGCAAGCTCGACAAGCTGATGACAGCGATCTCCGCGGAGGCGCGCGTCGTTTATCTCGAGGACGTCCGCGCCTCGATCGGTACGGCCGACAAGCTCAAGGGCCTGCTCGCCGGCAGCGCGCCGCGCGTTGCCCGCCAGGCCAACGATCCAGCCGTCGTGCTGTTCACGTCGGGCTCGGAAGGTACGCCCAAGGGCGTGGTGCTGTCCCACCGCAACATCCTCGCCAACGCCGCGCAGGCGCTGGCGCGGGTCGACGCCAACGCCAATGACAAGGTGTTCAACGTGCTGCCGGTGTTCCACTCCTTCGGGCTGACCGGTGGCATGATGATGCCGATGCTCGCCGGCATTCCGATCTACATGTACCCCTCGCCGCTGCACTACCGCATCGTGCCCGAGCTGATCTACCAGACCGGCGCCACGATCCTGTTCGGCACCGACACGTTCCTCACCGGCTACGCCCGTTCGGCGCACGCCTACGACTTCCGCACGCTGCGGCTGGTGATCGCCGGCGCCGAAGCGGTCAAGGACCGTACGCGGAAGGTGTTCATGGAGCGCTACGGCATCCGCATCCTCGAAGGCTATGGCGTCACCGAGACGGCGCCGGTGCTGGCGATGAACACGCCGATGGCCAACCGTCCCGGCACTGTCGGCCGCCTCTCGCCACTGATGGAAAGCCGGCTCGATCCGGTTCCGGGCATCGAGGAAGGCGGACGCCTGTCGGTGCGCGGACCGAACGTGATGCTCGGCTACCTCAGGGCCGAAAATCCCGGCGTGCTCGAGCCGCTTGCCGAGGGCTGGCACGACACCGGCGACATCGTGGCGATCGACGCGGCCGGCTTCATCACCATCAAGGGCCGCGCCAAGCGCTTTGCCAAGATCGCAGGCGAAATGGTCTCGCTGTCGGCGGTCGAGAGCATCGCGACGACGCTGTGGCCGCAGGCCGTATCGGTCGCGGTGTCGATCCCCGACCAGCGCAAGGGCGAGCGCATCGTGTTGCTGACGACGGAGAAGAATGCCGAGCGCAGCACGATGCAGGCCCAGGCCAAGGCGATCGGCGCCTCCGAGCTGACGGTCCCCGCGACGATCATGGTGGTCGACAAGGTGCCGCTGCTCGGCACCGGCAAGACCGACTATGTTACGGCAACGACGATGGCCCAAGAGCAGGCAACGCCTGCGTCGGAGCGCGAAGTTGCGTGACACGCGGCCAACGGCCGTTGCACCAGCGCAAGCGCGGTGCGACGGCGTGGTGCTGCTGCATGGCATTGGCGTCGGCTCCTGGACGCTGAAGAAGTTGGATCGAGCGTTGCAGCGTCGCGGCTTCGCGACGCTCAATCTCGACTATTCCAGCCGCAAGAAGCCGCTCGAGGCACTCGCGGAGGAGATCCAGGCGCCGATCGCCGCATTCGCCGAACAATGCGACGGCGCGATCCACTTCGTCGCCCATTCCATGGGCGGGCTGCTTGCGCGGGTTTACATCGCGCGATACCGGCCGGCGCGGCTTGGCCGCGTCGTGTTGCTGGGCACGCCCAATGGCGGCAGCGAGGTCGCCGATCTCCTGAAAGACCTGTCACTCTACCGTGCCGCTTTCGGCCCGGCCGGCCTGCAGCTGACCACCACCCAGGACCCGGTGCTCGCCGACCTGCCGTCACCCGATTATGCGATTGGTATCATCGCCGGATGCCGCACCATCGCGCCGATCGCCTCGGCCTTTGTTCTGCCACGCCCCAACGACGGACGGGTTTCGGTTGCCAGCGCGAAGCTGGCTGGCATGGCCGACCACGTCGTCGTCAAGGCATCGCACACCGGACTGCCGCGTCACGCCGCAGCGATCGAGCAGACGATCGCGTTTCTGTGCGACGGTCGATTCAGTCCGTCCTGACGGCTCACGCCGACGTTCGCCGCTCCTGCGCGTAACGCACCAGCGCCGCGAAGCGGTAGATGCCATGCACGAACTTGCCATAGGGCATGGTGATGAACAGCGCGAACACCGCGCCGAGATGCAGCGCCAGCAGCGGACCCATGGCGGCGGTCTCGCGCAGGAGCAGAAGCAGCACGCCGGTGAGGCCGGTCAGGAACAGCATGGCGATGAAGCCGACATCCATGCCGTAGCTGGTCTCGTCGAGAAGCTCGGACGCGCGGCGCAATTTGGCGACGAGCAGCCCGATGGGGCCGACGACGAGACCGATGCCGCCGAGCGTGCCGAGCACGACCGGCAGATCCCACCACGGATACGGCGCCTCGCGGCCGAGCAGATAGTGATACAGCGTGGCAACCGAGGTTGCCGCAAAGCACAGCAGGAAGCCATAGAACGTCAGGTGATGGAAAAGCTTGCGCCGATCGGTCGGCGTGTCGTCCTCGTTGTAGCAACCGACCCCGCCGCCATGGAGATAGCGCAGCTCGCCGGCGTCGCGGATGGCCTGGAATATCGAGCCGCCGTCGGCCCGGCCGCCGATCGGTGCGCCGATGTCGCGCCAGAACGCGCGAACGCTCATGACCAGCGCGAGGATCGCATAGAGAAAGGCAGCGCTGAACAATGCGGCCATCGCATTATGCGGCATCAGCTTGTAGAACGCGCCGGGACCGGTGTGCACGCCAAGCAGCACGCCGCGGTCGTTGAGCGCCGCAAAGCCGAGGATGAAGGCGGCCATGCTGAGTGCGGCAACGATGCTGATGACGAGTCCATTGCGTGCGAAAGCTCCGGACAGCGCCTGCGGCCACGCATAAGCAGCATAGGATTCGGCGCGCGCCACCGCCAGCGTTTGGGGAACGTTGACGTTGAACTCGTGCGGCGGCGAGAACTGGCAGTCGACGTAGCAGGCACCGCAGGAATGGCAGAGGTTGGCGAGATAGTTGAGATCGCCATCGGAGAAGGCGCGTCGCATCTCCATCGCGGGAAACACTGCGCAGAGACCCTCGCAGTAGCGGCAGGAATTGCAGACCGTCATCAGACGGTCGGCTTCGTCCAAAATTCTAGTTCCGTGCATGTTTCGCCGCTTCCCGTCCTGCGATCCGCCCGAACACGCTGCCGATGGTCATGCCCATGCCCGCGGCATACCCCTTGCCGAGCACGTTGCCAGCCATGATCTCGCCGGCGGCGAACATGTTGGCCGACGGCTTGCCGTCAGCCATCAGCATCCGCGCCTGCTTGTCTACGCGCGTGCCGAGATAAGTGAAGGTGATGCCGGGCCGCACCGGATAGGCGAGATAAGGCGGCGTCTCGATCCGCCGCGCCCAGTGCGTCTTGGGCGGCGTGATGCCTTCGGTCACGCAATCGTCGAGAATGGTGTGGTCGAAGGTGCCGGGCCGCACTGCGGCGTTGAATTCGATGATGGTCTTTTCCAACGCGGCCGGGTCGAGGTCGAGCTTGGCTGCAAGCTCGGCGATCGTCTGCCCGGCGATCGGCGGGAACAGCGTCGGCATGAAGCTCATGACGACAGTTGAATCGAAGATGATGTAAGCAATCTGGTCGGGCTGCGCCGCAACCAGCCGACCCCAGATCGCGTAACGCTTCGGCCAGATGTCCTCGCCTTCGTCGTAGAAGCGCTGCGAATGCTTGTTGACGACGATGCCGAACACGACGGAGTCGTGCCGCGTGATGATGCCGCCGTCGAATTTCGGCGCGCGGGCGTCGATCGCGACCGCGTGGCACTGGGTGGGATCGCCGACCTCCTGCACGCCCTTGTCGAGCAGCATCTTCAGGATCGAGCCGCGATTATAGGGCGTGCCGCGGATCAGGAAATTGTCTGCCGCCTCGCCCCAATATTGCTTCAGCCATTCGATGTTGGCTTCGAACCCGCCGGCCGCGGCGACCAGCGAGGTCGCGCGGATCTCGGTCTCGCCGTTGATCGGCCGCTTCAGGCGCGCGGCGACGAACATGCCGTCCTCGATCACGAGGTCGGTGACCTCGGCGTCGTATTCGACGTCGACGCCGAGCCGTTCGGCGGTGAGATAGAGCGCATTCAGCATCGCACGGCCGCCGCCGAGGAAAAACGAGTTGGTGCGGCCCAGGCTCAGCGTGCCGCCGAGCGACGGCTGCCAGCGCACGCCCTGCTCCACGATCCAGTTCAGGATGTCCTTGGACTCCCGGATCATGTGGCGGGCGAGCACCTCGTCGGTCTGTCCCCCGGTGACGAGCAGGAGATCCTCCCAGAACTCCTGCTCGGTATAGGGACCGGTCAGGATTTCGGTCGCGGCGTCATGGGCGCAACGCATGTTGCGGGTGTGACGGGTGTTGCCGCCGCGATAGAACTTTGGCGCACCTTCGAGCACCAGCACCGAGGCACCGCCGCGGCGGGCGCTGATCGCTGCGCACAGCGCCGCGTTGCCGCCGCCGATCACCAGCACATCGTATTTGCTGCCCATGCCGTCTGTCCGATGCGACGAGGTTAGAGACATTCTGCCCGCGGGCCGCCCCGGTCAAGCCGATCCATCATTGCGTACTTTTGTATACAAAGATATACATTTGGTGCAAAGCGGCATCTGTGCATGGGCAGGATGCGCATTGCGAGCCCGAGGATTCATGGCCAGACGCCCGGCAAAGGCAGGCGGATCGATCGCACGTGGCGGCGGCGTGGCGCTGGGCGAAGCGGTGTTCCGCTCGCTCTGCGAGGCGCTCCAGGCCGGCAACTACCGCGCCGGCGATCGCCTGCGTGAGGAAGAGGTCGCCCAGCGCCTCAAGGTCAGCCGTACGCCGGTGCGCGAAGCTCTGGGCCGTCTCGCGGCACGCGGCTTCGTCGAGCCCGCCGGCGGCCGCGGGCTGATCGTCCGCAACCTCGACATATCGGAGGTGCTCGAGCTCTACGCCATGCGTGAGATCATGGAGGGCGCCGCCGCGCGCCTCGCCGCCGAGCACGCGTCTGCGCCGGAGATCCACGCGCTCAGGGATATCGAGCAGGCCTTTGTCGAGGCGCCCGAGACCGATGCCGCCGGGATGGCAGGAGAAATGGCAAGAGAAATGGCAAGGCTCAACCGCGCCTTTCACGAAGCCATCTGCCGCGCCGCGCGCAACCGCTATCTCGACAATGCGTCGCGGGAATTGCAGGACTGGATCGCCCTGCTCGGCCCCACCACCTTCACCGTGACGGGGCGCCCCTCGACCAGCCATGGCGAGCATCAGGCCATCATCGAGGCCATCGCCGCACGCGATGGCGACAAGGCCGAGCAGCTCGCGCGCGCGCATATCCGCGAGGCGCTGCGTTGCCGGCTCAAGCTGTTGCAGAAACAGTAGGGCAAGAGCCCTACGCGATCACGTCCGCCACGATCGCCTTCAACGCATCCCGCACATCGGTCGGCTTCATCCGCACCTGTAGGCCGCGCTGACCGCCATTGAGATAGACCAAGTCATGGGCGAGCGCGGTCTGCCCGATCACGGTGCCGACCTGCTTGCGCTGCCCGAATGGGCTGATGCCACCGACCTTGTAGCCGGTGACAAGCTCGGCCTCCGGCGGCTTCATCATCTGCGCCGACTTGCCGCTCACGGTCGCGGCGAGCTTTTTCATCGAGACTTCCTGGTCGGACGGAACGATGACACAGACCGACTTGCCGTCCACCAGCGCCATCAGCGTTTTCAAGACGCGCGCCGGATCCTCACTGAGCGCGGCGGCCGCCTGCCGCCCGATGCTTTCGGCCTCCGGATCGTAATCGTAGGCGTGGATGGTGAAGCCAACGCCAGCGGCGGTGAGCGCGCGGGTGGCTGGGGTGACTTTGGACATGGTTACGTTTACCACCGCCCTTGCAAACGGAAAATCCGGGCGCTGTGGTGACCATGCATTGATACAGGTGTTTTGCCCGACGCTGCAAGTCGTTTCGGCAAGACCGAAAATTCCCCAAGCCTTTCAACCCCCGTTCTACTGTGCATGGGGTTGTTTTCGCGGATTGCTATTCCGCCGCGTCCCGCATCTCCGCGCGTTCGGCCCTCGCCGCGCAGAACTTGAATTCCGGGATCTTGCCGAACGGATCGAGCGCCGGGTTGGTCAGCAGGTTCGCCGCCGCTTCCGCGTAGCAGAACGGCATGAACACCATGTTCTCCGGCACGTCGCGGTCGGAGCGAACCTTGACCTCGATCGCGCCGCGGCGGGTCTCCAGCCGAATGAAATCGCCGGGCAGCAGCTTCTTCTTGCGCATGTCCTTTGGCGACATGAACGCGACCGCCTCGGGCTCGATCTGGTCGAGCACCTGGGCGCGACGGGTCATCGAGCCGGTGTGCCAGTGCTCCAGCACCCGGCCGGTGGAGAACACCATCGGATATTCGTCGTCGGGCACTTCGTCCGGCGGAATGACATGGGCCGGCACGATCTTGCCGCGGCCGCTCGCGGTCGGGAAGCCCGTGGTGAAGATGATCTCGTTGCCGGGCTTGTTCGGATCGTCGGCCGGATAGGTGACGGCGCCTTCGCGCACCAGCCGCTCCCAGCTGATGTTCTTGAGCGACGGCATCAGCTCCGCCATCTCGGTGTAGACCTCGCCCGGGCCGGCGTAATTCCACGGCAGGCCCATGCGCTTGCCGATCTCCTGGATGATCCAGAGATCCTGCCGCGCATCGCCGGGTGGCTTGATCACCTGGCGCGCGAGCTGCACGCGGCGGTCGGTGTTGGTGAACGAGCCTTCCTTTTCCGCAAAGGCCGAGGCCGGCAGGATGACGTCGGCGTGGAAGGCGGTCTCGGTGACGAACAGATCCTGCACCACGAGATGATCGAGCATGGCGAGCGCCTGGCGCGCATGCTGCAAGTCAGGGTCGGACATCGCGGGGTTCTCGCCCTCGATATACATGCCCTTGATCTCGCCGGCGTGGATCGCGTTCATGATTTCGACCACGGTCAGGCCGCGGACGGGATCGAGATCCTGTCCCCATAGCTTCTCGAAACTGCCGCGCAAATCGTCGCGGCCGACCGGCTGGTAGTCCGGCAGGAACATCGGGATCAGGCCGGCGTCGGAGGCACCTTGCACGTTATTCTGGCCACGCAGCGGATGCAGGCCTGTGCCGGGACGGCCGACCTGGCCGGTGATCAGTGCGAGCGCAATCAAACACCGTGCATTGTCGGTGCCATGGACGTGCTGGCTGATGCCCATGCCCCAGAAGATGATCGACGATTTTGCCCGCGCATAGGTCCGGGCGACCTCGCGCAGCGTCTGCGCCGGAATGCCGCAGATCGGCTCCATCTTCTCCGGCGTGAAATCCTTGATCTTCTCCTTGAGATCCTCAAAGCCCTCGGTATAGCCGGCGATGTACTGGTCGTCGGTCAGGCCTTCGGTGATGATCGTGTTGATCATCGCATTCAGCATGGCGACGTCGGAGCCCGGCTTGAACTGCAGATGCTTGGTCGCATGACGCGACAGGCTCTGCCGGCGCGGATCCATGACGAAGAGCTTTGCGCCGTTCTTGGCCGCGTTCTTGATGTAGGTCGCGGCGACGGGATGATTTACCGTCGGATTGGCACCGATCACCCAGATCACCTCGGCATCCATAGCCGCCGAGAACGGCGCCGACACCGCGCCCGAGCTGAGGCCCTCGAACAGCGCCGCCACCGACGAGGCGTGGCACAGACGGGTGCAGTGGTCGACATTGTTCGAGCCGAAGCCGGTGCGCACCAGCTTCTGGAACAGATAGGCCTCTTCGTTCGAGCCCTTGGCCGAACCGAAGCCTGCCAGCGCCTTCACGCCCTTCTCATCCCGGATATTGACGAGACCCTTGGCGGCGATGTCGAGCGCCTCGTCCCAGCTCGCTTCACGAAAATGCGTGAAGGGGTTGGCGGGGTCGACCTGGTCGTTGGAATCCTTCTTCGCATTCGGCAGCCGCACCAACGGCTTTGTCAGGCGGTGCGGGTGGTGGATATAGTCGAAGCCAAAGCGGCCCTTGACGCAAAGACGGTTGTGATTGGCGGGGCCATCGCGACCCTCGGCATAGATCACCTTCTCGTCCTTGACCTCGTAGGTCACCTGGCAGCCGACGCCGCAGAACGGGCAGAGCGAATCCACCTTCCGGTCGGCATAGGTGACGCGCGTCTG
Source organism: Bradyrhizobium sp. S3.12.5 (assembly GCF_040548225.1). Taxonomy (NCBI): domain Bacteria; kingdom Pseudomonadati; phylum Pseudomonadota; class Alphaproteobacteria; order Hyphomicrobiales; family Nitrobacteraceae; genus Bradyrhizobium; species Bradyrhizobium sp. S3.12.5. The sequence continues at coordinate 47,763 of NZ_JBEPRF010000020.1, read as the reverse complement.
CTTGTCGTCCAGCATCACGGCCGGCATCAACGCGCCGGTCGGGCAGGCCTGCACGCATTCGCCGCAGGCGACGCAAGTGGACTCGCCCATGGGATCGTCGAAGTCGAACACGATCTTCGAGCCATGGCCGCGATAGGCCATGCCGATGACGTCGTTGACCTGGACCTCGCGGCAGGCGCGCACGCAGAGGCCGCACTGGATGCAGGCATCGAGATTGACGCGCATCGCCGGATGGCTGGCATCGGCCTCCCAGCGCTCGGCGGCGGGGAAGCGGCTCTCGGTGACGCCTGTCGTCTCGGCCCAGTGCCAGAACTTCGAATCCGGATCGTGCGAAGTCTCGCGCGCCGGCTGGTCGGCGACCAGCAGCTCCATCACCATCTTCTGCGCCGACACTGCACGCGCGGATTCGGTCTTCACCTTCATGCCGACCGACGGCGTGCGCTTGCAGGACGCGGCCAGCACGCGCTCGCCCTCGATCTCGACCATGCAGGCGCGGCAATTGCCGTCAGGGCGATAGTCGGGCGCGGGCGAATAGCAGAGATGCGGAATCTCGCGGCCCTGGCGTTTGGCCACCTGCCAGATCGTCTCGCCGGGACCGGCTTCGACCTGCTTGCCGTCGAGCTCGAACGTAATTCTGGTCATTCGGCCGCTTCCTTGAACTCGTCAGGGAAATACTTGATCACGGTGGACAGCGGATTCGATGCCGCCTGTCCGAGCCCGCAGATCGAGGCATCGCGCATCGCCTGGCTCAATTCTTCCAGCAAGGCGCGGTTCCAGACCGGCTTCTGCATCAGTTGCGCCGCCTTCTGGGTTCCGACGCGACACGGCGTGCACTGACCGCAGCTCTCGTCCTCGAAGAACTTCATCAGGTTCAGCGCGGCTGCACGCACGCTGTCCTTTTGCGACAGGATCACGATCGCCGCCGAACCGATGAAGCAGCCGTATTTCTCCAGCGTGCCGAAATCGAGCGGGATGTCGTCCATCGACGCCGGCAGAATGCCGCCGGAGGCGCCGCCCGGCAAGTAAGCGTAGAACTGATGGCCGTCGGCCATGCCGCCACAATATTCGTCGATCAGCTCGCGCACGGTGATGCCGGCGGGTGCGAGCTTCATGCCGGGATTCTTGACGCGGCCCGAAACCGAGAAGCTGCGCAGGCCATGGCGTTCATGACGGCCATTGCCCTTCCACCAGTCGGCGCCCTTCTCGACGATGTCGCGCACCCACCACAGCGTCTCGATGTTGTTGATCAGCGTCGGCAGGCCGAACAGGCCGACCTGGAACGGATAAGGCGGCTTGTGCCGGGGCAGGCCGCGCTTGCCCTCGATGCTTTCGAGCAGCGAAGATTCTTCGCCGCAGATGTAAGCGCCGGCGCCGCGGCGCATGTGCAGCGTCGGCCCGCCCGCAGGCAGCTTTGCAAGCTCGCGCTCCAAGATCTCGCGCGACGCCGGATATTCGTCGCGCAGATAGATGTAGACGTCGGAGGCCTGCACCACATGCGCGCCGATCAGCATGCCCTCGATGAAGCGATGCGGATCGCTTTCGAGATAGTAGCGGTCCTTGAACGTGCCGGGCTCGCCCTCGTCGCCGTTGATCGCCATCAGGCGCGGACCGGGTTCGCCGAGCACAGCGCGCCATTTGCGCCCCGTCGGGAAGCCGGCGCCGCCGAGGCCGCGTAGCGAAGCGTCGTCGAGCCCTTTCAGCAGATCGTCCTTCGACAATTCGCCGGAGCGCAGGCGACCCAGCAGCTTGTAGCCGCCAACGGCGACATAGGCGTCGTAGCCGATATATTTCGGCAGATGCGCATGCGTGTCGCCGGCCTTCGCTGCCGCCATCACATTGGCGACGGTCGCATGGTCGACGAAATTGTGGCCGACCTCCGCGGCCGGCGCCGTATCGCAGCGGCCGACGCAGGGCGCGCGCACGACGCGAATGCCGGGCCCCGACGCGCTCTGCAGATCCTCAAGCAGCTTCTCGCCGCCAAGCATCGCACAGGTCAGCGAATCGCAAACGCGGATCGTCAGCGGCGCGATGTCAGACTCGCCTTCCTTCACCACGTCGAAATGCGCGTAGAAGGTCGCGGTCTCGAACACTTCGGCGAAGGCGAGCTTCATCTCGTCGGCCAGCGCGGCGAGATGCGCGGCCGAGATCTGGCGATATTTGTCCTGGATCAGGTGCAGATATTCGATCAGGAGATCGCGCCGCCGCGGGTGATCGCCGAGCAATTGCTCGATCTCGTGCGCGGCGGTCGGATCGACCTGCCGCCCCTTGGGCGTGGCCTTGGCTCGCTTGCGTCCCTCGCCCGGATGTTCGAACGAGCGGACCTCGTGCACGTCATGGCTCATCGCTGCGTCTCGTAAACCTTCTTTCGAACAGGTCCAATCCTAGTCTTTGGCATGCCAGATGCCAATAGAATTCATACGTCCCAATAAGCATTTAAGGGACATGCAGCCAACAAGCCACGTGCCCCTTATCTCGAGCGGTTCGCGGAACCCGACCTCAGGTCTTGTTCATGCACTCTTCGATGTAGAACCAGCGGTCATCGCCGGCTAGGCCCTTGGACTTCACCTCAGTGCGGCAGGCCTTCAGCTTCGGCTTGTTGGCCGCCCACTTTGCCTTCATGTCCTTCAGCTTCTGCATGGTGAACTTGATCTTGCCCGGCTTAGCTTCGGTCGTTGCAGCAGGCGCCGGGGCAGCGGGAGCCGTTGCTGTCTGCGCTGAGGCGGAGTGGAGCGCTCCGGCAACGAGCAGCACGGCGGCGACATTAGCGAAGTTGCGAACCATCGAAATCCCCCAGATGTTCTTTTTTACGGTGTGGCGACCGCGGCGCGCGCGAGCGGCGCGCCGCGGCGATCATATTACGATCAGAAGATCTTCACCGCGCTCTCCAGCGTCTTCCACACGCCCCAGGCGAGCGGCACGCCGACAAAGGCCCAGAACAGCGCGGCCCTGACGTCCAGCCCGCCCTTGCCGATACCGAACGAGCCGTGCTGGATCGACGCATCGCTCTTGGCGCTTGCGGCCTGGAGCTTGGCAACCTCGGCCTCGCTCATGTTCCACTTCGGATCGACCGGCTTGATCAGATAGTTGCAGATCAGGCCGGCGATCAGCATGGCGCAAAGGATGTACATGGTGGTGTTGTAGAGTTGGTCGCGAGGCACGCCGGCCGCGAGCTGGAACTCGCGAATGTAGTTCACGACAACGGGACCGATGATGCCCGCCGTCGACCATGCCGTCAGCAGCCGGCCATGGATGGCGCCGACGAACTGCGTTCCGAACATGTCGGCGAGATAGGCCGGCACCGTCGCGAAGCCGCCGCCATACATCGACAGGATGATGCCGAAGCCGAGCACGAACAGCAGTTTCGAGCCCATCGCCGCGAAGGTCGGCGCCAGCGCATAGAGCGCGATGCCGAGGATGAAGAACGTGTAGTAGGTGTTCTTGCGACCCATGAGGTCCGACATCGACGCCCAGAAGAACCGGCCGCCGATGTTGAACAATGACAGCAGGCCGGCGAAGCCTGCGGCGATCGCAGCGATCGCTGCCTTCTGTTCAACCGAGAGCTGGCTGAAGGTCAACTCCGGATGCCCGATCAGCTTGCCTGCGAATATCTCCTGCAGCATCGGCGAGGCCATGCCGATCACGCCGATGCCCGCCGAGACGTTCAAGCAGAGCACCCACCAGATCAGCCAGAACTGCGGCGTCTTGTGCGCGTTGTCGAGGTGCACATGGTGCTCGGTGATCATCGACTTCTTCTCGCTCGGCGGGGTCCAGCCTTCGGGCTGCCAGCCGGCCGGGGTCACGCGGTAGGCGAAGGCGCCGATCATCATGAAGACGAAATAGATCACCCCCATCGTGACGAAGGTCTCCCAGACGCCAACCGAGTTGGGCGTCTTGAAATAGTTGATCAAGAGGTTGGCCAGAGGCGCTCCAATCATGGCACCACCGCCGAATCCCATAATGGCCATGCCGGTCGCCATGCCGCGGCGATCCGGAAACCATTTGATCAAGGTTGACACGGGGGAGATGTAGCCGAGTCCAAGTCCCACGCCACCGATCACGCCGGCACCGAGCCACATGATCCAGAGCTGATGGACGTAGACGCCGAAAGCGCCGATCAGAAGGCCACCGCCCCAACAACAGGCAGCGACGGCGCCCGCCTTGCGCGGACCGGCGCGCTCGAGCCAGCCACCCCAGATCGCGGCGGATACGCCGAGCAAGACGAAGAACAGCGTATACATCCAGCCTAGGCTCGCGACCTTCCAGTCGCAGGTCGTGGTGAACAGCTCCTGCCAGAGCGAGATGTCCGGACAGGCCTTTGGCGCGGTCAATCCGATCGCGCGCGAGAGCGGCAGCCAGAACACAGAGAAGCCGTAGGCCATGCCTATACAAAGATGGATGCAGAGCGCTGCCGGCGGCACCAGCCAGCGATTGAACCCAGCGGTCGCGACGGTCCGCTCGCGGTCCAGAAAACCGGCGCCAGCGCCTGAGATTCTTCCAGCGCTCTCAATAGTCGTCATGCATTCCTCCCCTGCGGCCGCCCTTCTGAGCAGCCTGCCGCTACCATCCTGGTCCTCAGCCCATTGCGGCGCAGCTGTTGTCCCTGCTGCTCCGCACAATTACCCGACGCGCGCCAGGATCGTCACGCGCGTGTGAAAAGTTAACCCGTCGAGCGGGGCTCTATGCCCGATACGATTTGCGAGCTTCGTAAGTGGCCCGTTGATCTGCGTATTGCGGACAAGACTCAACCTCCGCGCCTGCACGGGGAAAGTCAATTGGGGCAGAAGCCGTGGTCGATGTCGATAGATAAAAGGTCGGTATCAGCGCGGTAACGCGCTCAGGAACGCAGCGCAGCATTGGCAGCGTCTATCGAACCATTCGCTTTTTCTATCAAGAACACGATGCGCGCGTCGTTGCGCTCGGTGATCTCCACCGTGTCGCCCGTCTCGCGGATCAGGTTCGGAATGTCAATCACCGACAACGGGTCGGTGCAGTGCACTTCGAGCTGATCGCCCGGCTGCAATGGTTTCAACGCCTTGCGCGTCTTCAAGGCGGGCAGCGGGCATTTCAGCCCGGTGAGATCAAGCGTCGTTCTGGTCATGAGCGCAACATGGCGGGAGGGGTCGATGACGTCAACGCGTCGCCTCAGATCAGATCGGCATAGGACAGGAAACCTACACTGTCGCCCGGCTCGACGCGCGTGATGTCTTCGCTGAGCTCAACGAGGCCGTCGGTCTCCACCAATGACGAGAGCAGTCCGGCGCCCTCGCGCGGGAACTTGACTGCCTCCAGCGCGCCGTCGTCTCCCGGTCGCAACGAGGCGCGAACATATTCGCGCCGGCCGATCTTCTTCTTGTAGGTGAAGGCCGCGCGCACGGGGATCGGCATGAGCTTTTCCGGCAGACTGCCGGCGAGTGTCAGCACGGTCGGCCGCACCACATGGACGAAGGTGACAAAGCTCGCGACGGGGTTCCCAGGCAGCCCGATCAGCGGCGTGCCGCCGATGATGCCCATCGCCACGGGCCGTCCCGGCTTGATCGCCATTCGCCACAGCACCAGCGAGCCGACGCTCTCGACCGCCGCCTTGACGTGGTCTTCCTCGCCGGTCGAGACGCCGCCGGTGGTGAGGATCAGATCGTGGCTGCTTGCGACCTGCTTCAATCCGTTGGCGAGCGAGGTGCGTTCGTCGCGCAGGATGCCGAGATCGGAGACCTCGCAGCCGAGACGGCGCAGCATTGCCATCAGCATGAAGCGATTGGAATCGAACAGCTGCGAGCCCGCGCGCGGCTCGCCGGGCGAGGCCAGCTCATCGCCGGTGGAGAAAACGGCGACACGGATACGCCTGACGACATCGAGCCGGGTCAGACCGTAGGCTGCGGCAAGCGCGACATGCTGGGGCCGCAGCCGCTGGCCGGCGCGTAACGCGACGTGCCCGACAGGAATGTCCTCGCCTGCCGGACGAACATTGGCGCCAGGCTTCAGCCCGGGTGGCAGCACGATCTTGCCTGAAGCATCGATGCTGACATCTTCCTGCATGAAGACGGTCTCGGCCCCCGGCGGCATCGGTGCGCCCGTGAAGATGCGCGCGGTGTGGCCGGGCTTGATCGGTGCTTGCGCAAGGCCGCCGGCCTGAATGCGGCCATCGAGCGGGAATGCCTGTTCGGTTTCTCGCGGAAGGTCGGCGTTGCCCACGGCGTAACCGTCGACGGCGGAGTTGGTGAAAGGCGGCAGCGGCAGGGGCGCCGCGATATCGCGCGCCAGCACACGCCCGTCGGCGTCAACGAGCGCCACTGTATCGAGATCGGCAATCGCACTGACGCGTGCCCTGATCAGGCCAACAGCCTCATCGAGCGACATCATCGGTCCACCGAAGGCAAAGCAATCGTCCGACAGTTGCGCCATGGTGCCTCGTCAGCGCGTCGCCGCGCTTCTTGCAACCGCTTCCTCGACCGGCATCGCCGCACGCAGCAGCAATGCAGCAACGGCCTCGATGTCATCGAGATGGACAGTCGGCAGCCGGGTTTCAACCGCGACGTCGGTCGCAATGCCGACAATGCCGGGATCGTCCGGGAACAGCAGCGGCTTGTCGTTGGCGGCGCGATGCACCTCGATCTTGCGATGCGGCTCGCGCTTGAAGCCTTCGACCACCACGAGATCGACCGCCGACAGCTTGTTCAACAGTTCCGGCAGCCGCGGCTCGGCCGCGCCGCGCAATTCGTGCATCAGGGCCCAACGGTTCGACGAGGCCACCAGCACCTCGGCCGCACCGGCCTCGCGATGGCGCCAGGAATCCTTGCCGGGCACATCGACGTCGAACCGGTGATGCGCATGCTTGATGACGGAGACGCGCAGGCCCTGCGCGTTGAAATGCGGGATCAGCCGCGTCAACAGCGTGGTCTTGCCCGCACCGCTCCAGCCTGCAAGGCCGATGACTTTCATCGCAACTCGATCTCCGCCGACAGCCTACCAGCCGATGGAACCTCCAGCCTCTCCCCGTCATTGCGAGCGCAGCGAAGCAATCCAGAGTGTCTCCGCGGATGCATTTCTGGATTGCTTCGCTGCGCTCGCAATGACGAACGGAGGCATTTCGTGCTCTCCAGTGCATGCATATATCGGCCTGACCCGAATGTCATGCTAACGTCGCACCCATGATGAAGATCGACAAAACCCCGGTGCCTCTGGTCATTCCGAACCCGGACGACCCGCGCCTGACCCAGAGCGTGACCGGGACCGACCAGACCGGCACCAGGGTCGAGATCAAGGTGCCGATGGAGCGGCCCTTGACGCTGTATCTGAACTCGCAGGAGATCGTCACCATGATGACGATCGGCGACTATCCGGAATATCTGGCGCTGGGCTACCTGCTCAACCAGAACATGCTGAAATATAATGACGCCGTCACCGAGGTCGAATACGACGACGACCTCCAGGTCGTGGTGGTGCGCACCGAGCACCACACCAATTTCGAGGCCAAGCTGAAGAAGCGCACGCAGACCTCAGGCTGCGCGCAAGGCACCGCCTTCGGCGACCTGCTGGAGGCGGTCGAAAGCGTCGCGCTGCCGAAAGCCGAGCTGCGCACCTCCTGGCTCTACCAGATGACACAGACCATCAACACCATGCCCTCGCTCTATCTGGAGGCTGGCGCGATCCACGGCTGCGTGCTGTGCAGGGAGGGCGAGCCGCTCTGCTACACCGAGGACGTCGGCCGCCACAACGCCGTCGACAAGATCGCGGGCTGGATGTATCGCCACGGCGTCGATGCGTCCGACAAGATCCTTTACACGACAGGACGTCTCACCTCGGAAATGGTGATCAAGACGGTGCGGATGGGAATCCCGATCCTGGTGTCGCGCTCCGGCTTCACCGCCTGGGGCGTCGATCTTGCAAGGCAGGTGGGTTTGACGCTGGTCGGACGCACGCGCGGAAAGCGCTTCATCGCGCTCGCCGGCGAGGAACGGATCGTCTACGACCAGAATCTCGATTACGTCGAAGAGGAATCGGCGAGGCACAAGCGTAAGGGCGAAGGTGGTGACGACTAGGGCTCCGGCAACGAGCATTCCATCAACTCTTGGCGTGCTGCTCGCCGGCGGCCTCGCGCGCCGCATGGGCGGCGGCGACAAGCCGATGCGGACCATCGGCGGCCGCACCATCCTGGAGCGCGTGATCGCGCGCCTATCGCCCCAGTGCGACGGATTGATCCTCAATGCGAATGGCGATCCAGCGCGCTTCGCCGCGTTCGGCTTGCAGGTCATTTCCGATGACGTCCCCGGCTTCCCCGGCCCGCTCGCCGGCATTTTCGCCGCGCTCGACTGGACCGCGGCGAACCGGCCGGAGATCGAATGGGTGCTCAGCGCCGCCGGCGACTGCCCCTTCCTGCCACGCGACCTCGTCGCGCGGCTGCATGAGGCCCGGGCACGGGGGAACGCGCAGCTTGCGGTCGCAGCGTCAGGCGACCAGTCGCATCCGGTCATCGGCCTCTGGCGTGTCGCCTTGCGCCACGAGCTTCGTCACGCACTGGTCGTCGAGGATCTCCGCAAGATCGACCGCTGGACCGCGCGCTACCCGCTGGCGACGGTGACGTGGCCGGCCGAGCCGCTCGATCCGTTCTTCAACGCAAATACAGTCGAGGACATCGCAGAGGCCGAGCGGCTCGCGGCGCTGGATGACGCTCAAGCCGCCAGCGGCACCGACCAGGCGTCGTAGCAGTAGACCCAGCTCGTATCTGTCCGCTCCTTCAGCCAGATGTTGGCACGTGAGGTCTCCTGCACCCGCGTGGTCCGCACCTTGCGCGTCGCCTCGAAGCGGCGAAAAGCATCCACGATGCCGTCGCGGTCGACACTTTCGAGACAGCGCGACAGCACCGCGGCGTCCTCGATCGCCATCGCGGCACCCTGTGCCATATAGGGCGTCATCGGATGGCAGGCGTCGCCGAGCAGCGTCACCTTGCCGTCGGCCCAGCGCTCCAGCGCATCGCGATCCATGATCGCCCATTTGTGCACGTCGGGACACGCCGCCAGCACCTTTCCGACCTGCGGATGAAAGCCTTCGAACGAGGCGCGCAGATCGCGCACGTCGCCCTTCGCCGACCAGGACTCGATCAGGAAGTTCGGCTCCGGCTGGCTGGTGACGAGATAGACCTCGCTACGATCAGGCTTGACGTAATAGATCACGATGTGGCGGTCCTCGCCCCACCACTTCGTGCAATCGTCGATTTTCTCGCCGAGCAGTGCGGCCGGATAGGTGGCGCGGTAGGCGATGCGGCCGGTGAATTTGACCGGCGTGGTGTCAAACAGAATGTCGCGCACCGCTGAATGCACGCCGTCGGCGCCGATCACCGCATCGGCAACAGCGCCGGTGCCGTCGGCGAAGCTCAGCCGAACGCCCTCGCCGGTCTCGTCGAGGCCGACGAGCTTGTGGTTGAGCCTCACACACTCATCCGGCACGACGCTCGCCAACGCTGCGTGGAGATCGCCACGATGCGCCAGCAGATAGGGCGCACCGAACTTCTCCTCCGCGCTCTCGCCAAAGATCATGTCGAACTTGATGTCGCCGCTCTTCCAGGCGCGGTTGTTCCAGGACCGCGGATAGAACGACTGGCTGCGCATTCGCGACTCCAGTCCCAGCGCGCGCAGCACCTTCATCGCGTTGCAGCCGATCTGGATGCCGGCGCCGATGCGAGCGAACTGGGAGGCCTGCTCGTAGACCATCACGCCGACGCGCCTGAGCGCCGCAGCGGTCGCGAGCCCACCCATGCCGGCACCGACGACGGCAACCGAAAGCGGCCTTGCCATCGCTTCCCCTACCCTATTGTCCGCGCGGCTTGAATGCCGCGTCGTCTATCGTTTACGCGGGCCGGAAGCCAGCGCGCTCCAGCGCTGCGCGGGCCTCTTCCGAGCCGAGTGCGTCGAGAAAGGCCTGCACAGCAGGCCGCTGCCTGCGCGCCGTCACCAAGGCAAAGTCATAATGCTCTTCCGCGAGCGGGATGAAACCGAGGCCGACCGCATGGGCGACCGGCGCAATGGTCATGCCCCAATCGGCGCGGTGCTGCGCGACGGCTGCGGCGACCGCATTGTGCGAGCGCGGCTGGTTCCAATAGCCGTCCGGACGGGCGCCCTCGAGCAGGCGGTCGATCAGGATCCGCGTGCCGGCGCCCTGATTGCGGTTGACCATGATGCAGGCGGGGTCGGCGAGCGCAGCAGCAATGGCCTCCTTCGCGCCGAGCCCCTCAAAACGCTTGTCGCCCCTGCGGTACACAATGCCCTGCATCCGCCGCCAGCCCGGCACGAGCTCGAGTCCCTCGGCGAGGTAAGGCGTGTTGTAGGTCTCGCTCTTGTCGTCGAACAGATGGATCGGCGCGAGATCGCATTCGCCGCGCTTCGCTGCCGCAAGTCCGCCGAGGCTGCCGACGGCGATCGAGCGCACGGTGAGGCCGGCATGCGCGAGCGGTGCGGTGACGAGATCGAGGCCGGTGCAATGACTGCCGACGATGACGAGATCAGGCACCCGCACATGCGGCGTAAACAGAGTGACCTCTGCTTCGGTCCCCGCCGGCATCTGGTCGGCGAGCGCGTCAATGCGCAAAAAGCCGTCGGCTTGCGCGAAGGACGTGATCGCACCAGAGCCTTTGCCGGAGGGATAGGCGATCAGGCCGTCCTTGCCCTCGACCAGCGAGACCATCACGAATTCGGTGCGGCCGAGCTCGGAAGACATGCGCACCGGCACGGTGACATTCACCTTGGCATCGGAGCGCGGCGGCAGGCCGGCCATCTTGCGCAGCGCCGGCACGATCATGTCGTGGAAGGTGAACATCGCCGAGGTCGGAAAGCCCGGCAGGATCACGACCGGCTTGCCGTCGCACACCGCGAGACACAGCGGCTTGCCCGGCTTGAGCGCAACGCCATGCGCGATGATGCCAGGCTGGCCGAGCCGGCCGATGATGCGATGGGACAGATCGCCCGCCCCCTTCGAGGTGCCGCCGGACAGCACCAGCATGTCAGCATCCGCCAGCGCATGGCGCATCGCGGCTTCGAGCTTGGCTTCGTCGTCGGGAATGGCGCCGAGGAAGATGGCCTCGCCGCCGTTCTCGTCGATCGCGGCCGCGACGATGGCGCCATTGGTGTCGTAGATCGCGGCCGGCGCAAGCGCCCCGCCGGGCTGCACCAGTTCGTCGCCGGTGGAGATCACCGCGACGCGCGGCTTCCGCGCAACCTTCACCTCGGCGATGCCACAGGCCGCCAGCATCCCGATCTCACGCGAGCCTATGATCGTGCCGGCGCGCAGCAGCGCCTCGCCGCGCGCGATGTCGGATCCGGCATAGGATACGAATTGCCCCGGCGAGGCGGCGCGACGAACATCGATCGCGTCGGGGCCGGCCGGCTGGGTGTGCTCGACCATGACCACAGCATCGGCGCCTCGCGGCACGGGGCCGCCAGTGGCGATCGGCGTTACGGTGCCCGCGGCGACTTGCAGCTTGGGCACGGTGCCGCAGTGAATGGTCTCGCCGTTCAGCGCGAGCCGCACGGATGCGCCTTCACCGGCGGCGGAAAGATCCGCCGAGCGTACGGCAAAACCATCGACATTCGAGCGGTCGAAGGGCGGCACGTCGATCGGTGCGGTGATGTCTTCAGCCAGTGCCGTACCGAGCGCATCGGCAAGCTTGCGCTGTTCGCTCGGGATCGCGCGCGGAAACAGGGCCGCCTCGAACCGCGCGAGCGCCTCCTCGCGTGAGAGGATCTTGAGGAATTGCTCCTGTTCGAGCGCGCTGCGATCTGGCGGTTTTGGGATCATCGTCATGCCGGAACCCATATCATTCCCGCATCAGATAAGCATCGACCGGCTCGTCCGCCGCAAATCCCTCATGGCTGGCGGGAATGAGCAGCCATGCATCCGCTCCGGCAATGGCGTGGAGCGGCCATTCACCGACTGCAAGCGGCATCCACGTTTTATGTTCCTCGGCCAGCAGAGCGATCTCGGCAATGCCGACGCTGGACGCGATCTTTCGCGCGAGCGGCAGGGTTATTTGGCGGCGCGGCTGCCGCGCCGACATTCTGTCGATGAGCGGAAGCACAAGCGCCAACCAGACCGCGAGGGCCGGAGCGGGCGCCCCGGGCAAGGCAAGGACGGGAACTTTTCCGAGCCGCCCAGCGGCTGCGGTGCGTCCGGGCTGGAGCGCGAGGCCGTGGGCGAATTCGGCTCCACGCTGGGCCAGCGCCGTTACCGAGGCATCCGCACGACCGGCTCCGCTGCCGCCGATCGTCAGCAGCAGATCGCAGACGGAGACATCGAGCGCCTCCGCAATCGATGTCGCATCACGTGAGCCGGCTTCATGCGCGGTCACCTCCAATCCCGCCGCGCGCGCGAGGTCGGTGATCATCTGCATCGTCGCGGTGGCGCCCGGCACGTTGACGATGCGCAGCCGCGGTCGCCTGATGCTCAGCCTTTCGACATCGGCGACACGCGCGAGCAACAGAGCCGTTGCATCGATGGGAAGTCCCGCTGTGGCCGCGGGCGAGCGGTCTGCGGTGTCGCCGCCGGCACGCCCGACGCCTTGCCCTGGAACGCCCTCGGCCAGAACCTGGGCGAGCGGGCCCGACACCTCGACCGCGCCGGCATCGAGCACGCAGTCGCACCCTGCCGGCATCGCATCGCCGGCGTCGACCCACACGGGAAGCCCGGTCAGAGGCAGCGGCGAATAGGAGGACGCACCGACCAGATCGTTGGCACGCAACGCCCAGCCATCTACGACGGCGATGTCGCACGGCGGATAGGCTGCGAGCTGCGGCATCCCCGCGGCGATACAGCCGACTGCTTCAGCCAGCGGCAACTCGACCGGCGCGACCGGACCGACGCCGCGCAGCAAAACAGCGAGCGCAGTGTCGAGCGGCGTCAGCGAGGGCGGCAGGCGCTGGGTCATGCCTCATGGTGGACCACGCATCGCTCGGTTTGGCAACCGCTCGTGCCTCGGCCAATCAGGGCTTGTCCGCATTCGGAAAGAACACCTGTTGCCCGTCGACCTTGAAGCCTGCGATCGCCGCCTGCCCTTCCGGCGAGATCAACCAGTCGACGAAGGTCTGGCCCAGCTCCTTCCTGACGTTCGGATGCCTCTCCGGGTTCACCAGCATCACGCCGTATTGGTTGAGCAGCCGCTTGTCGCCCTCGACAACGATGTCGAGATCGCCGCGATCCCTGAAGGCGATCCAGCTGGCGCGATCCGCGAGCACATAGGCATTCGCCGCGCGTGCGGCGTCAAGGGCGGCGGTCATGCCCTGCCCGCTCTCACGATACCAGGCGCCTTTTGTACTGGCGATGTCGATGCCCGCAACGATCCAGAGTGCAAGCTCCGCCGCGTGGGTGCCGGAACGATCGCCACGCGTGATGAACGGCGCACCCTTGGCCTCGATCGCCTTCAGCGCGGTGGCGATGTCCTTGCCCTTCACGCCGGCGGGATCGCTCTTCGGCCCGATCAGCACGAAATCGTTGTACATCACGTCGTAGCGCTTCGTGGCAAAACCGTCGGCGACGAATTTCTCCTCTTGCGGCCGGGCATGCATCAACACGACGTCGACCTCGCCCCGTCGTGCAACGTCGAGCACCTCGTCGCTGCGGCGTGCGATCACCGTCACCTCGATGCCGGTCTTGTCGCGGACAATCGGCAGCAGATAGTCGAGCAGGCCGGAGTCCTGCGTCGATGTCGTCGAGGCCAGGACGATCGCACGCTCCTCGCCAGACGAGGCCGCAATGCCTCCGGCGAGGCCGCAGAGAAGCGCAAATGCAACGGTCAGTCGGCGAACGGCCATGACGGGTTCCCATTGAACAAGACGCGATCATGATGCTCGATTGCGCCGCACTCGTGACGGACTTGCCAGTTGCCACAGCAACAGGAGATAGAGCTTGAGCCTGACCACCACCGAAAGGCAAGTTCACCACGCGTCGGCGAGCGGACGAAGACGAGTTATCCGGGAAATTTCGGCAATCAATCAACCGGTACGTTGACTGCAATCACGAGCGCAACGGCCGCAACGCCCGCACCATTCGAGCCCAGCAAGATCGTCAACCAAAATCAAAACACGCGTCAGGATGTGTTGCAAAGCAACGAGATCATCGGGCATGGTTCGCGCGGACAAAAATCGAAGTGCAGAATTCCACCTGCGTTTAACGTCAAAAAGAAGCAAGAATTTGCATAGGAATGCAGGATGGAATTCCTGACGACCAGTGAAGCCGCGGACTATCTCCGTCTCGGCGAACGCAAGCTTTACGAACTCGTCACCAATGGAGCGATCCCGTGCACCAAGGTGACCGGCAAATGGCTCTTCCCGCGGCACGAGCTCGATCTCTGGGTCCTGTCAGGCATGGCGCGTCCAGCTGGCATGCTGACGGCGGAGCCGCCGCCGGTCGTGGGCGGCAGCCAGGACGAGCTCCTGGATTGGAGCCTGCGTGAGTCCGGCTCGGGCCTGGGATCGATGACCGAAGGCAGTGCGCGCGGGCTCGAGCGCCTGCAACGTGACGAGGTGATGGCAGTCGCGGTGCACTTCCACAGCCTCGATGCCGAGGGCAATCTCGCCTCCGACGCCAGCGCGGCGGCGCTGCGGGACGCGCCTGACCTGCATGACGCGCTGCTGGTCGCCTTCGTGCGCCGCGAGCAGGGTCTCGTGCTGCCGCCGGGCAATCCGAAGCGGCTGCGCGGTCTCTCCGACGTGCTCGCGCTCGGCTCGCGGATGGCGACGCGGCAACAGGGCACGGGCGCGCAGATGCTGCTCGACGTGCTGCTGCTGCGCGCGGGCGCCTCGACGCGCGATCTGCGCCGGGTGGAGACGCCTGCCCTCACCGGGCCGGATCTCGCCGAAGTGGTCCGCGCCGGGCAGGCCGACTGCGGCGTTGCGACGCGCGCGGCGGCGCGCTCGGCGGGTCTCGATTTCGTGCCGCTGGTCTGGGAGAATTTTGACCTTGCGATGCGGCAGCGCAGCTATTTCCGCCCCGCCATGCAGGCCCTGATCCGGTTCCTCAGCGAACGGCGGCTGCGCCAGCGCGCCGAGGAGCTGACCGGCTACGATTCCTCCCCCGCCGGGCAGATCCGCTTCGCGGCCTGACATTGACGCCCGCCCCAAAATAGTTGCAAAAGAAACCAATTCAGCCGGGCCGTACCCGGGACAGGCAACTTCGGCCAACGAGCCGGATCAGGGGAGGACAAGCGTGAATCCAGCGAGATTTGGACTGCCGGTCGCGGCTGCCTTTATAGCGATGCCCTTGGCGGCGGCGCTGCTGTCGGGCGCCGCAATGGCGCAGGTGTCCGACGACATCGTCAAGATCGGCGTGCTCACCGACATGAACGGCCCGGCCTCCGCGCCGACCGGCCAGGGCTCGGTGACCGCGGCGCAGATGGCGATCGACGATTTCGGCGGCACGGTGCTCGGCAAGCCGATCAGCATCGTGATCGGCGACCACCAGCTCAAGGCCGATATCGGCGGCGGCATCGCGCGGCGCTGGTACGATGTCGACCAGGTCGATCTCATCGTCGACGTGCCGGTTTCCGCCGTTGGCCTCGCGGTGCAGAACGTCGCCAACGAGAAGAAGCGGCTGTTCATCACCCACTCCACCGGCACCGCGGATTTCCACGGCAAGTTCTGCTCGCCCTATGCGATACAGTGGGTGTTCGACACCCGCGCGCTCGCGGTCGGCACCGCGGACGCGGTGGTCAAGCGCGGCGGCGACAGCTGGTTCTTCATCACCGACGACTATGCCTTCGGCCACTCGCTCGAACGCGATGCCTCCAGCGTCATCACCGCCAATGGCGGCAAGGTGCTCGGCTCGGTGAAGCCGCCGCTGGCGACGCCGGATCTCTCCTCCTTCGTGCTGCAGGCGCAGGCCTCCAAGGCCAAGATCATCGGCATCGCGGCAGGTCCCCCGAACAACATGAACGAGATCAAGACCGGCTCGGAGTTCGGCGTGTTCAAGGGCGGCCAGCAGATGGCGGCGCTGCTCGCGCTGATCACCGACATCCACGGCCTCGGCCTGCAGGCAGCCCAAGGCCTGTTGCTGACGACGTCGTTCTATTGGGACATGGACGACAAGACGCGCGAATGGTCGAAGCGCTATTTCGCCAAGATGAACAAGATGCCGTCGATGTGGCAGGCCGGCGTCTATTCCAGCGTGATGCACTATCTCAACGCCATCAAGGCAACCGGCACCGACGATCCGCTCAAGGTCGCGGCGAAAATGCGCGAGACGCCGGTCGAGGATTTCTTCGCCCGCAACGGCCGCTTGCGCGAAGACAATCTGATGGTGCACGACCTCTGGCTGGTGCAGGTGAAGACGCCGGAGGAAAGCAAATATCCGTGGGACTATTACAAGATCCTCACCACGATCTCGGGCGACAAGGCGTTCGGCCCGCCGGACCCGGCGTGTCCGATGCTGAAGAAGTGACGAGCGCCTAAAGCGATCGTCACTTCACGACTCCAATCTCGCGAAAATACTGCATCACGCCCGGATGAATCAGCTCCGGCTTCGGTGCCGCCGCGACCGTGTTCGCCGCGGTGGTCTCGCAGGCCTGGGCGAGCTTCTTGCAAAAGATCGCTTCGGCGCCGTGCAGCGTCTTCGCAAGACGATAGGCGACATCGTCGGGCAGATCCTCGCGCGTCAGCACAAAGCTCCAGGAGCCGAGCGAGGTGATCGGCTCGGACTGTTTGGGATAGGAGCCGGCCGGCACGGTCAGGGGTTTAAGGAACGCATGCCTGGCGCGGATGCGCGTGATCTCTTCGGCAGAGGGCGCGATGAAGCGCGCGCCTGATGCGCTCGAGGCCACCGCCGCAAAGCCCGGCCAGCCGATGCCGGCGCCCCACAGTGCAGCCACGCGGCCATCCTCGACCATCGCGGGGCCGTCGCCGGCGCGGTCGAGATAAACAGCCTTGAAATCCTCGTCCTGCTTCAGCCCGAGCCCGTCGAGCACATAGCGCGCCAGGATCGGCAGGCCGGAGCCCTTTGCGCCGAACGCCACCGGCTGTCCCACGAGATCGCGGATGGTCCTGTAGGGACTGTCCGCACGAACCACGAACATGCCGGGGTTGGAATAGATCGCGATCAGAATTTTCAAGCGCGCCGGCGCGCGGCCGATGCCGGCGAAGGCCTCATAGGCCGGCTCGCCCGCGACCAAAGCGAGATCGAGCTCGCCTTTCTCCAAAAGCGGAATGTTCTCGTTGCTGCCCTTGGTGTTGCGCGGAGCAATGGTGAGCGTGCTATCTGCCGCGTTCATCACCTCCGCAAAGGCGTTGCCATAAAGCGGGAAACCGCCGCCGGGCGTCGCGGTGCCCAGGCTGATCGTCGTGGTGGAAATGGCATTGCCTCCGGTTTGAGCAGCAGCGGGGCTTGCAAGGAAATTTCCGAGCAGCGCCGCACTGATGAGAATCGTGATTGCGAATTTCATGGTCGTTCCGGCTGCCCCCGCGTCAACATCGACTTGAGGCGATGTAGGCAGCGGGCGGTTTTTGTGAAAGCATGCCCCGCAACGACAATAGAACAATGGGAGGCATCATGTTGCGAATTTTGCGGTACGCTGTTTTCGGGTTGGTTTTTCTGATTGGTCTTTTCGTAGCCTCCCCTCCCGCCTCCGCCGCCTACCCCGACCGCCCGGTGCACTGGATGATCGGCTTTGCCGCCGGCGGCCCGGTCGACATCGTCGCGCGCATCATGGCGCAAGCGCTGTCGGATCGGCTCGGCCAGCAATTCATCGTCGAGAACCGCGCCGGCTCCGGCGGCAACATCGCGGCCGGTGCCGCGATCAACGCAGCCCCCGACGGCTACACGCTGCTGTTCGTCGCGCCCAACAACGCGATCTCGACCTCGCTCTACAAGAAGCTGCCGTTCGACTTCCTGCGCGACACCGTGCCGGTCGCCAGCATCATGCAGCTCACCAACATGCTGGTCGTCTCCAACGCGATGCCTGTGAAGACGGTTCAGGAGTTCATCGATTATTGCAGGGCCAATCCCGGCCAGATCTCGTTCGCCTCGTCCGGCAACGGCACCTCGGTGCACATGTCGGCGGAGCTGTTCAAGGTGATGACCAAGTGCGACATGGTGCACGTGCCCTATCGCGGCTCTGCGATCGCCTTCCCGGACATCATCTCCAACAAGGTGCAGCTGATCTTCGACAACCTTCCTTCCGCGCTCGAGCAGTCGCGCGGCGGCACTGTCCGCGCCATCGGCGTGACCTCGCCGCAGCGCTGGCCTGGTGTGCCCGACGTGCCTGCGATCGCCGAGACTGTGCCGGGCTTCGAAGCGGTCGGCTTCTACGGCATCTCCGCGCCAAAGGGCACGCCGCCCGAAGTGGTCGAGATTCTCAACAAGGCCGTCGGCGACGCGCTGAAGGACCCGAAGGTCACCGCGCGGTTGACCGAGAATGGCGGCATCCCCAAGCCGATGACGCCGGCCGAGTTCGGCAAGCTCGTCACCGACGAGACCGAGAAGTGGCGCAAGGTCGTGGCATTCGCCGGGGTCTCGGTGGACTGAGCGGACAACCTGCCACGGGCCGAGAGCCCGCGAGTGAAGCGTGGTGAGGGGACCGGCGGGTCCCCTTCCAGCAAGAACTTGCGAAAACAACCCCATGCACAGTAGAAAAGCCAGGCGATTTCAGCGGGTTACAGAGGCGAAAGCGCGCAGCACCCCAAAACACTTTGACACGTCGGGCAAAACAGTGGCATAAGCCCAAGATCGCAAAATTCGGTTATTCGGAACATGCTCGGCGATACAGCGCCTGCGCTTGCGGTTCGCCAGACCCGGCATTGCACCCCCGCCTCCGGCCCTGTAAACGAACCGCGCACCGTTGCCGGCCGCGCATTCCCGCGGCCGTCCTGCGGCGGGGCCTGTAGCTCAATGGTTAGAGCCGGCCGCTCATAACGGTCTGGTTGCAGGTTCGAGTCCTGCCGGGCCCACCAGCCTTCGCTCGCTTCGCGAGCTTCGGCTAGGCAAGCCGGTGCCACACGTCAAAAGCGAAGCGAGTGACGGCTGCCGCGCCGAAGTTCAAGAGGCGAAGGCGGGCCTGCGCTCGGCAAGCTACCCATCGACAACGAACTGGCCTCGGCCCGCAAGCGCAAGAGGAATTCGACACCCCAAGATGTTTTCGATGAAGGCCAGGAAAAGGAAATCGCCGCACTCCGGGGCCAAGCTCAGCACGCTTGACGGTTCTTCCCTCTTGCCGCCACAGGACATCCTCGGAAATGCCCTATCACCGAGATAATCGTGTCTCACTTGAGGGGTGCAGTCCAGCACTGTCACTGTAAGTTTTACTGCGGCATTCCGCAGCGGACCCTGAGCGACGATTGCGAATCGATCCCGAGCATCAGCATAAGGAGCAAGAGGATCTGGAAACGGCAGAGAAGACCGGGAGCTGCGACTTCGCCAACCGATCGGCAGAGCGGCATGGGACTGAGGCTCGCAAGCAAGCATCCTATAGGCCGGATTTCTGGCTCAGACCAAGTGGGTTGGGATCAAGAAAGATCTTTGAGATCTGCAACTAACAGCGACCCCGTAGAGGACTCCGTAATGAGCAATGCGTTGTTGGCCGCATCTAAGGCGACGTTTGTGCAGGTCGCCCCTGCGCACGACTTGATGCGGGCAATCACTTCGCCGTTCGGCGCCAAGACGAACACGTGACCGAGGGACGCGTGCGCGACAAAGAGTCGCCCATCGCGATCCAATGTGAGTCCATCTGGTCCGCTAGTCCCGAAAAACGAACTGAACCGTCCAACCTTCGCGACGCCACCGTCGCGCATAAGCGGCATACGCCAGACGCTGTTGTCACGTGTCATCGCCACAAACAGCACGCTCTCATCCAAATTGAGCACTAGCCCGTTCGGGCTCGGCCCGTTTGAAACGAGGCAGTCCAAGCGGCCTCCAGCGCAAAGGCGAAACACACGGCCAGTCGGATCGTGCAAGCCAGTCTGTCCCTGATCTGTGAAATAGATGTCGCCGTTAGCCGCGATATGAAGATCGTTGCAGCCCCTGAAGGACTCGGAATTGCGGTGGCTCAGCAGGGGGCGGATTGTGCCGCACTCCGAGTCGAGCTCCATGAGACCGTTCATGTAATCGGCGACGATTATTCGTCCATCCGGAGCGATTTTCAGCCCGTTGGGCCAGCCGTCATATTCGACTATCAGAGACCAGGCGCCGTCAGGTGAAACCCGGAAAATGCGACCGAAGGGAATATCGACAACATATACATTTCCGGATTTATCGATCGAGGGTCCCTCGAGGAAGCAATCCACGGAACGGCCACCGCGATTGGCATCCGCCCATTCCGAGGAGACGCCGGGGCGACGAAACTGCGCCGGCATTGACGAGAGAACGCGCGTTTCGATCAACCGAGGTGGCTTGTCGAGATACATCATGAACTGCCGAACTGCTTGGACATCGTGCGCTCGTTGCGATAGAGGTCTGTAGTGAATGTCTATTTCAAGCGCCGTGCGGCCTCCTCCGCGAAGTGGTTTGTGTACGTTTTCGACAGATCGATCTTGAAATTCTCAATCTCATCGCTGCAGCCGGACAGAATCGCGAGTGGGATTCTCGTGCTTTCGGGGTCCGTGAAGCCATCAGCTGAAAACAACGACCTGGATGCCTCCATGATTTGAACGTTGAGGTCATGCTGGCCGGGCAGTTTCCATGCGTCTGGCAATGAGTGGACAATCTCTGCCGCGGGCGCCTGCTGAATGAAGCGTAGAGTACGGATGAACGCGTCGACGAGTCGTTGTGTTGTCTCTGGATTGGCTTCGATAAAGGCACGTGTCGCGTAGAGACAGGCAAACGGTGAGATTTTCCCGCCTATTGCCGATTCCGCACCTTCAGGCGTGCGCGCGTCCAAGAGGACCTTCACTGCCTTCTTCTGCTGAAGAATTGTAGCAATAGGATCCCAATAAATAAGTGCATCGACATTGCCGTTCTCAAGAGCAACCATTCCTGGTGGCCCGCTGCCCACAGCCACGATCTGCGCGTCAGCGGGCTTCAGGCCGTTGCGACGCAGATAGTAGCGCACCGTCATGTCCGCACTTGAACCTGGCGCAGTTATGCCGATCCTCAGGCCCTTGAGATCGCGACCGCTGTTGACCTTTTCAGCTAGACTGGCACGAACTCCTATCGAAAAGCCTGGTCGGGTGTTGAGCTGCGCGACGCAGACGATCTCCTTCCCTTTCGTCTGCATCTGGATCGTATGATCATAGGCTCCTACGGTGACGTCGACGGACCCGCCAATGAGCGCCTGCAGCGCTTTCGTGCCTCCCGATGCAAAATTCTGGACCGTTACGGTTAGCCCTTCCTTCTTGAACTCGCCGCGCGATTCGGCCAGGCCGACGGGCATGTAATTCATTATCATCGACCCGACGGCCAGGCTTACATTTGCCTTTTCGGGCTCGGTCGCCGTGGCCGTGGACGATGCCGCTCCGAACATCATGGCAGCACCGAACAGCGCATTCAAACGAGTTGAGTTGCTCATCTGCAATTTCCTTATAAAGGGAAAGTTCTGGTCGCGTTCAGCTATCGTGCTCGTGCGCAGTTACTGGACGCCAGACAAGAAGCCTGCGCTCCAGCGCGTCGACCAGCGCGTCGAGACCGACAACGAAGACGGACAGGATCACGAGGCCAGCAAAAACGCCGGTGGCATCCATAACCCCCTCAGCTTCGGATATCCGATGACCAAGACCTGCGGAGGAGCCGAGATATTCAGCGACAACTGCACCGAGCACAGCCATTCCAACGGACACGCGCAACGACGACAGGATGAAGCTGGTCGCTGATGGCAAATAGACATGCCGCAACAAAGCCCATCGGCTGGCCTTCAGCAGCCGGGCGTTGGCTAGCACTACGGGGTTCACTTCGCGAATACCCTGATAGGTATTGAAGAACGCAATGAAGACCACGATCATCAAGCCGAGCGCTACCTTGGAGGCGAGTCCCAGGCCAAACCAGATTACGAAAATCGGAGCGAGAAGTACGCGCGGTATAGCGTTCACGACCTTGATGAAGGGCTGCAAAACGTCGGACGCGAACCTAGATAGGCCGAGCCAAATACCAAGGCTCGTGCCCAGTGCAATACCGCCCAGGAACGACAAAATCGTCTCGAGCAGCGTAGTGCCAAGATCGGACCAAAGCTCAGCGGTTATCATCCAATCGCGGACGCGGCTTATGATCTGGGTTGGCGCCGGGAAAAAGAAGGGATCGAGCCAACCGGCTCGGACGCCGATCTCCCAAAATCCGACGAAACCGCCCAGGAGCAACGCCCGCGCAAGATGCACGCGCAGGCGATAGGACAAGGTGCTCCCGTGTATTGCCCGGCTTTTCTCGGGGCGTGTCGGCTTCATCGCGGGCGTTTCGAGGAGGGGCGCGTCACTGCTGGACATAGCTCTTCTCCACTTCGCTTCCTAGCAAGTCCCAGATGCGACGGTAGAGTTGGACGAACTCGTCGGTCGTTGTGAGCTGCGATACGTCCCGCGGTCGGGGCAACGTGATCTCCACATCGCCAACCACGCGGCTACCCGGCCCTGCGGACATGACGATCACGCGGTCCGCAAGCACGATCGCTTCTTCCAAATCGTGCGTGATGAAAATCAATGAGCGACGGTCTGCTTGCCACAAATCGAGGAGAATACGATGCATCAATCGACGTGTATGGACGTCGAGCGCCGAGAATGGCTCGTCCATCAGAACGATCTTCGGTTCCATGATGAGGGTCTGGGCCATGGCAACACGTTTGCGTTGCCCCCCAGATAGCTGGTGGGGATAGCGCTTCTCGAAGCCCTTCAGACCAACCTTGGCTAGCCAGATCCGACCGCGCTCGCGCGCCTCCTCCTTGCGGCAGCCCTGGAAGATGAGACCGAGGCCGACATTGTCTTCAGCGGTTTTCCAAGGGAGGATTGCCTCCTGCTGTAGCATGTAGCCGCTGTCAGAGTTAAGGCCGACGAGCGGTTTGCCGAAGATGGCAACGTCTCCTGCAGCGACCTTTAAAAGTCCTGTCACCACGTTGAGAATCGTCGACTTGCCGCAGCCGGTCGGACCGACGACGGCGACGAATTCTGCCTCAGCTACCGTGAGGTTCATTTCGGCGACGGCGGTGAAACCGCCGAACTTCACGGCGACATTTCGCAGGTCAACCGAGGGGGCAGCTGTGCCATGCATGTGTTTCTCCCGTTGTATTTTGTTATGATTTACTCGACACCCGTGCGAGCCAATGCTGTCTGCCGCGCGGGTTCTCTTCACTGCTGTGTTTCAAGCCGATACCGGCGCCTCGGTGCCGGAGCCTGTTCCACTGAGGGGGCGCGCTTCGGCAGCAAAGGGAGCCGAGAGCACGCCCTCGGCGAATAGCTCGTCAATTTCTGAATCGGGGTAGCCGAGTTCATGCGCGATCTGTACGCAGTGCTCGCCGATTGCCGGTATATCCAGCCGGCGGCCGAACCTCTTCCCGGACATTTCGATCGGCAACGCCGGAATCGGCAAAGTAGAGCCGCTTTCCAATGTGACCGGCACCATGGCGCCTGGCTCTGCCAGATGCGGATCATCGAAGAGTTCATCCGGCCGTTTGATGGGCGCGAAAGGAAGCCCGGCGGCCTCGCAGGTCTGCGCCGCCTCGGCGCGCGTCATGGCGCCGAATACCGTCCTTAGCTTCGGTATGAAAAGTTCACGGCTGGCGACGCGCTGTGCGTTGGTCGCAAGGCTCTGCTCGTCAAGAAGTTGGGGCTGATGGAAGGCTTCGCAGAATGCACGCCATTGTGTGTCGCTGACGACACCGACAAAGATTTGCTGTTGATCGGCCGTATCGAACACATCATAGACCGCCCACGAAGAAATCCGCGCGGGCATTGGATTCGGTGTTTGGCCTGTGACAGCCTTCTGGGCCATGTGTGGCGCAACGAGCCAAGCATTGTTCTCGAAGAGCCCGCTACGGACGAACTGGCCCTTGCCCGTGTGCGCCCGCCCCATGAGGGCTGCCATAATAGCGATCACAGCGAACATACCGCCCATCATGTCATTCACGGAGGCTCCGGCCCGCAGTGGCCGACCAACAGGACCGGTCATATAGGCGAGGCCGCCCATCATTTGCACGACCTCATCGAGAGCCGCACGCCCCTCGTAAGGGCCCTTGAGAAAGCCCTTGAGAGAGCAATAGACCAGACGCGGATGCGCATCCTTGAGGCTGTTATAGTCGAGGCCAAGGGGTGTCAGCGCGCCCGAGCGAAAGTTTTCGGTAACGACATCCGCGCGTGAGATGAGCTTTTTGACGAAAGCGAGGCCCCTGGACGACTTAATGTCGATCGCAAGACTACGCTTATTGCGGTTGAAAGTGGGAAAGAAGCCCGCACCCGAACCGGGCAATCGCCGCGTATTATCACCCTTGAGAACCGGCTCGATTTTGACGACGTCAGCGCCGAGATCGCCAAGGATGAGACCGCAACTCGGCCCCATGATCATGTGAGAGAATTCAACGACGCGAATTCCCGCGAGAGGCAACGCTTCCACGCTCACGCAGCCGCTCCTAGATCCTTGGCCCAAACGAAGCCCTTGGGAACGCCGGCATCCTGAACGTGGCCATAAAGAGGCTCGCCAGGAAGCCCGGCGGCGAGAACAGCTCTCGCGGCAATCAGGCGATCGAGATCGATTCCGGTCCTAAGCCCCATGGCTTCGAGCAGGAAAACCAAATCCTCTGTGACAATGTTGCCAGAGGCGCCCGGTGCATAGGGACAACCGCCCATTCCGCCCTGCGATGCGTCGAACGTGGCCACGTCAGCGTCGAGAGCGGCCACAACGTTGGCGAGCCCCTGCCCCCGCGTGTTATGGAAATGTCCGCCGCCAGCCTTTCCGCCTAGTTCGCGGCGCAATGCTTTGAACATGCGCTTGACTTGCGCTGGGTTGGCGGCCCCCACTGTGTCCGATAGGCCGACGGAGTCGGCGCCCGCCTCCGCACACATGTTGGCCAGCTTCATCACATAATCTTCCGAAATTCGACCTTCGAGCGTGCAGCCGAAAGCCGTGGAGAGTCCAACTTCGACTGCCGGACGTCGGTCGATGGGCAGAGTGTCACGGAGTTCGCAGACACGCGCCACCTGCTGAACGGCCTCTTCCGGTGTCATTTTGATGTTGGCTTGACTGTGTTGCCGTGAGGCAGAGATCGGCATCGTCAGCTTGTGTGTGCCTGCCTCGAAAGCACGCTGGGCGCCCTTCAAATTGGGTGCGAGGGCCAGCACGGTCAGTCCAGGGATCCGGACGGCGTCACGGATCACCTCTTCCGCATCGGCCATCTGGGGGAGCAGCCTCGGATTGACGCAAGAACCGACCTCGATCTCTTGCAAGCCAGATTCCGCCAGCGCCGCCACCCATCGCTGTTTGATTGCCGTCGGCATGACGCGCTGGACATTCTGCAGCCCGTCGCGCGGCCCCACTTCGGAGACAACCACATCGATGGCCTTAGACCTGCTCTCCATGGTTTCCTCATTTGCTGGCGGGTGCAGACTTCGCAGCCAGGCCCCGCTCCGCGTGTTTCTGTTGTACAGAACGCCATTCTGTTTGATAGACATTGGCACTGCGGCCGATGCCGTGTCAAGTGGCGCGTGAAGTCCGGTCGCAGGTGCAAACGACTAAAAGGTGAACGTCATTGAAGGAAACGGCCGAAAGTGGTGAACAACGCGTGGAGTCCGTAGAGCGCGCCTTCGCAATTTTGGAGGCGTTCGCAGACGGCCGCCCCAGGATGCCGCTCGCCGAACTGGCTCAACGAACTGGCCTTTATCGCAGCACTATCCTGCGGCTTGCGGCGTCGCTCGATCGCTGTGGCTATCTGCGGCGCGACGATGACGGACAATTTCGGCTAGGCCCAAGTCTGTTGCGCTTGGGTGCGCTGTATCAGAGTGCCTTCAGCCTCGCCGACTCTGTGCGGCCTATTCTGCGAGAACTCGCTGACGAACTGGGCGAAACAGCCGCGTTCTACGTGCGTGACCGCGACAAACGCATCTGCCTCTACAGGGTGAATTCAAGTCGGATCGTACGCTCTCACGTCGAGGAAGGAGCCGAGTTGCCACTGGACCGTGGCGCAAGCGCGCGGATCCTAGTTGCTTACACGGATGGCCATGGGCCGTTCTACGAAAAAATTAGGCAAAGCGGCGTCTACATATCGCAAGGGGAACGCGATCCGGATACTGCCGCAGTTGCCGTTCCGGTATTTGGTTCTCATCAAAAGATCGTAGGCGCGCTTGGCGTCACGGGACCGAGAAATCGCTTCACAAAGGAATTTTGCAAGAAGATGATTGAAGTCCTGACACAGAAGGGCAAAATCCTCAGCCGCACCATCAGCGGCCAATAGCTTTAGTTTTCATGGTTCGCGTTTTCCCATCAGATTCCTGGCGCGGAAGCGGAAGCTGAATCTGAAGAAAGAGGCCTTCAGAACGAAGGACGAGCGCGCATGAAAGCCCCTGGTGTCGGTTGGACCATGCAGGACGCGATGTATCTCGGAGGCGACCGCATCGTGGCGCAGACCGGCGAAGCTGCGCGCAGCATGCCACCCATCGCCACGACGTTGCGCATTGGGGTCCATGTCGGGGCGGGCACGGATGCGCATCGGGTCGCATCCTA
Organism: Bradyrhizobium sp. S3.12.5; assembly: GCF_040548225.1. Lineage (NCBI taxonomy): Bacteria > Pseudomonadati > Pseudomonadota > Alphaproteobacteria > Hyphomicrobiales > Nitrobacteraceae > Bradyrhizobium > Bradyrhizobium sp. S3.12.5. Next base: position 21,174 of record NZ_JBEPRF010000020.1, on the reverse strand, counting down.
TCCGTTCGTGGCGCTGCAATGGATGCTCGACGGCAAGACCGTCGGCGGACTATCGACACGCGGCCCGGACGAAACACCCAGCCGCGAAGACGCCTTGCGCCTCTACACGGTCGGAAGCGCGTGGTTCTGCTTCGACGAGACGCGGCGCGGCACGTTAGAGACCGGCAAGCTCGCCGACTTCGCGATTCTCGATCGGGATTTCATGTCCGTCCCCGTCGAGCAAATTGGCGCCACGGCGTCTCTGCTGACGGTCGTGGGCGGCAAGGTCGTCTACGCAGCAGATGTTTTCTCGTTCGCGAAATAAGAGCTGGAGGGCCACCGTGCCGCTCATAACGGCCTGTTGCTGCTTCGAGTCCTGCCGCACATATCGGAAAATCGCCCGCGCTAGATTTTTGACTAGTTTCTGCCGCACCCTGCGACTCTGAAGGCCCATTACTTTGTACGCTTGAACTCCGCGTAATGGCTCGCCTCTAGGTGGGCTTCTTTTCTGCTCAGCCTCCCAGGGTGTTCTTCTAGTCAACCTCCAACTGCGGCTGCCCAGCTGAAGTCATAGTGAGTGCTCAACAACTTCATTGCGACAACAACAACGAGAACGCAGATGATCTGCAGCAAGGTTCTGGTCGAGAACACTCTGTTGAAGAGCGTCATGATGCCGCCATCTAGCGCTGGTGACCGAGCCGGATTCCAAGCTTGAGCGCCTTTTGGCGGAGTGAGCCTTCGGAGCGCTTTGTGAGTTTCGCAATTTTTGCAACCGGAGTCTTCGCTTTCGAATGAGCGCGCAGCTCCTTCACGTCAGCCTTTGTGTATTCGCGACGCACAGGTTTCTTCTTCGTAGGCGTCTTCTTTGCCTTCTTCGCCACTTTTAGCTCCTCGATTCGAGAGTCGGCGTACTAGCACAGCTGCATTGAGGCGCAACTCTCCATCAGTTGGCTCGATATGCTGGTCCGATGCGTGTGCCTCTCTCAGCAGATGCGGCCGATAGGCATAGTTGAGAGTGCGCACAGAGACACCATCAAGAATAGTGCCGCTATCCGTCAGGCGAAGGCTAGGATCGAAATGCTGAAGGATGCCGGGTGGCACCTATTCATCTGACAGCGTGGTCTTACCCTTGGGCAGCGGGTTGAACGGCCCATGCTGCAGCAGAAAATCCCGCCAGAATCGGATGACAACCTCGAACAGCATAGATACTTCCATGTTCTTGGGATCGGTCTGGCTTACTTCGATTGCGAGGTAGGACATGCCGTAGGACCCCTGCCCGAACCCTCCCATTCCGTAGCCTTGCACCTTCTGAGTACCGTTAGCGTTCTCGCGGATGAAGTGCTTGCTGCCGTTGGATATCGACTGGACCAGGCCGTACCAGACCGTCTGCCCGTCTATCCAAGCCATAAAGTCGTCTTTCTTCTTGATGCCTAGCTTGGCCTTCAGCGACGCATCGCCCTTCACGAAATCGCCCCACACCCAGTCTGCCATGTGATGCGCGGTGATGGCGCAGTTCATGGCGTGCCGGGCTGAGTCCGGCCGCGGCATGTAGTCGTCGAAATCGTCAAGTAGCTTCTGGTAGAAATCGCGGGCGTTGTTGATATCGAACACGTGCGCACCATCCCCCCGAACTCCGGAAGCACCATTATATTCCGGGCCCTCTACCTGTCCCAATGGACGAGGAATGCCAGGATTCAGCTGGCTGGAGGGCGTAGCCTGCGATCCACGTCAACGCTCCCTAACGAAAGCAGCAAGTGACAAGCGGATGCGATCTACTTCCGCATCAGGAGGCGAATTAAATCCGTGGCGCCTATACCCATGCCGCCGAATTCTGGCAAGAGCGCCGTGCTGATGATGCGGTGCTGGGAGCACGGTCGTGTCATCAAAATGAGTGCCTGAGGAAATGCGCGTTCAAAGTGGTGTTGCCCCTTAAATCGCACGTCGATTAGTTCGACACGTTGGTGTCAAGGAGCGCCAAAAGTGAGCGCACCACTACTAGTCGCCGACGTCCGATCGTTGTCGTGACGATACGCCCAGTTCCTATCAACTCGTAAAGTTTCGTGCGTCCCAAGCCAGTCACTTCGCATGCATCGTCAATCGTGCAGGTGAGCCGCTGGGCGAATGGCATCGTGCTCGGTTCTGTGGCATTCGGAGCGGACAGACTGACTTGTGACTGTTGTCCGCCAGTTTTCTCTCGTCGATTGTATCTCACGTGGCCCTCCTATTCGCACAAAGCTCGACAGGACAAGACTTTGTGCGATGAGCAACGTCAATGCGAACAGCCGAGGGCGCACGCGTATGACAGCGCACGTCAGCGGCGGTTTGAGTATTTCGGGACACCCAGGGCAGCGAGGACCTTTTTCGCGAAAGCGCCTGGCTCAGTGAGGCATCGCGACGAGGCTAATCTGCTAATGTCGGCAGCAAATTCCTCAAGCGTTCGCCGCTGTTCACCAGCGTCTCAATAGCTTAGCTGGTTTTCATTTCACAGCACGTCGGCCTCCGCACCAGAAAATGCCTCCCTTCGTTGCTCCCAATCGCACCCCGGCGGTTTGCAAAGTACTTATCCATCTTCGAGTTGGCTAGGATTGCTCCGGGCAAGCGTAGATTGGGCGGCATTTTCGCAAGAGAAGTCGCGGACCTTCCTTAGTGCACTACCAACACCGGCACGCTTCCGTTCGCCAACACCTCAGATGTTTGGCTCCCCAAAAACAGCTTCCTGAGACCGCGGCGCCCATGAGAGGACATGACGATTAAGTCGCAGCCTCTGGACTTTGCTGTCTCGACAATCGCAGTAGCCGCGTGCGCATTCGGAACGTGCAAGAGCACTGCAGTAATCCCGATCTGCTCCGCCATAGACAGCGCCTCTTTAAGCACTTTGCCCGCGCGTCCTTTGTGAGATGCGTCGTACCTATCCATCTCTTCCTGCGAGGGTATGTACCCCGACGCGTGTCCGCTTCCATAGTCGATGAACATCTGCTCCGTTACGGTGATGATTGTTGCTTTGGCGTTCAGCGCTTTGGCTAAGGCGAGCCCGTGCTCAACGCCTTTTTTCGCGACATCCGATCCATCCGTACTCAAGAGAATGTTGGCGTACATTCGGTGCCTCCCTTGCTTGTCGAACATTTTTCCCAAAAAGTGATCTTCACCAATATGGTCCGATCCACATCCTCGGTCTATCCGCTTTCATTTCAAGCCCGAGGTCACGATCACGGCCTTGGGCGGACCGATACTCCCGTGACGAGGGAAGCGCGCGGCCAGGACGTGTGGCGCAAAGACCGGGAGCGGCGAATACTGCATCGATATCGCGTTTGGATCGCTGGCGTGCCTGGCATCGCCCTCGTGACTGTATGGCAAAGTCTCATGGAGATAGTGCAATCTCGCACACGGCACGTGCAAATCGTGATCAGTTATGTTCGACTATCCGACCGTGCCGCAGATTCTGCGTTACGCGGCGACGCCGACCGTCTTTCAAGCACTACGGCTTACGCGAATGGAAGAGAGACCACTTTCGTCAGATGGGATTGCGATGTTGCAAGCCCCTGAACACAGAGAGAACGTGTCTTGAGGCAACATCTCGCCAGGGGAGCTCCATCCGTTCGGACCGATTTCCAGAAGCGTCCCGCAATTGGCTCCGAACAAGGCGACGAGCAGAGATATTGGACGATTACTACCGATTACCTCTTTGCCGTGCGCGTATTGCGCGGAAGAACATTCCTGTACGAGACCATAAACCCGGCTCTGAGAGCTGTCCTTGGCATTCCGTCGGACGTCGTCAGCGGGACGCCCGTCTCCGACTGTCTCGGCGCGGAAGATGCTCGACCCATCTGTAAAGCCTTTCGTACCTGCCTCGGCGAGGGCCGTCAGGTTTATGTCAGACATCGCCTCGCGTTTGGCGGATCCCTGCGCGATTTTGAGACGGTCGCTACTCCGGTTTTCGATCCAGATGCGGGCAGCGTCACCAAGTTGCTTGGAAGCCATCGAGACGTAAGCAGCTACTCATCCGGAAGCCTCACTGAATCGAGGCCTGACATCGATGGACGCGTCAACACAAGGCTGGTCCATATTCAGGAGGATATTCAACAGCGCATAGCATCCGATCTCCACGATTCGACGTGTCAGTACCTGATCGCTGCCAGTCTCAGCATGATGAGGGTCCGGACTGCCTTAGGCGACCCAGCCATGGTAGAGCGGCTTTTCGACGACATCGACACATCCATCGATTTCGCGCTCAAGGAAATAAGGGCCTTTGCCTACCTGTTGCATCCCCGCAATCTGACGGTCGATGGATTGAAGGTTTCTATCGAGCAATATGCCAGGGGATTCAGTGCTCGAACCGCGCTGAAAGTCAGAACCAAAATCTCACCTGAGATCGACAGACTACCTTACAAGGGCCAGCACTCGTTGTTGCGGATCGTTCAGGAGGCTCTCACCAACGTCTTCCGTCATGCAAGAGCGACGGAGGTCGAGATATCGGGTAAGATAGCAGACAACCATTTTGAGTTGCGGATCAGCGACAATGGGTGCGGAATCGCCGGCCGGGCGCCAGACGGCACCTCCGCATCGCTCGGCGTCGGAATTCCCGCGATGAGAGCGAGACTTCAGCAGATGGGCGGGCGGCTTGAGATATGGTCTGCACCGGGACGGCGACTTCCTGGTACCACGTTGTGTGCGATTGTCCCGTACCATTACAAACGACGAAAACTCAACCAGCCAACTGTCGCGACAGCCATCGGAGCTCGGCCAAGAACTGAAATAAAGGTCCGGTCGCCGAACATGCAGAGCGGGGCAATTCGCTCGGCGCCAGACTAGGCAGACTGTGCGCGTAATGAGCTCGAGTTCAGACCATGAAGCAGATTCTTATCGCTGACGATCATACGGCTGTCCGATCCGGGCTACGAGCGGTCCTGGAACAACATGCCGACTGGCAAGTCGTTGCTGAAGCGAGTGACGGGCGCAACGCGCTGGCTGCAGTGATCAAGATCGAGCCTCATCTCGCCATCGTCGACTTCTCTCTCCCCGGCATGACCGGAATAGAAGTTGCGCGGCGGATCAGGGAGGCGTCGCTTCAGACTGAAGTTCTCATTTTCACGGCTTACAACTCCAATTTGCTCGCACGGCAAGCCTTTGAAGCGGGTGCCCGGGCATTCCTGGCTAAATCGGATGCGAACAAGTTGCTGTTGACCGCCGTTGCCTCGCTCTTGGCACACAAGCCGTTCTTCAATGGCACACTTTCGAGCAAATGGAACGATGGCCCGGCCGAAGAAGAATTTCAGATACTCTCGCCGCGAGAACAGCTCGTGGTCAAGTTGGTGGCGGAGGGTTACGGCAACAAGGGCATCAGCTCCATCCTGAACGTCAGCGTGAAAACGACCGAAACGCATCGGGCAGCGGCTATGCGTAAGCTGAATGTAAATTCGGTTGCAGGTCTCGTTCGATACGCGATCCGGGCTCAACTGATCGACGCTTGATCGCTCGGTCGGCATAAGTCGAACGAGCCCATGTGAGGTACGGCATTGTGATGCCGTACCTCACATCGGGACTCTTCATGTTCAGGTGATCAGCCCTCCAAGGGAGGAAGTCGCAGCGAGCTTGCCGTAATAGGCCGCGATGGGCGGATACCCTCGGCCGGGCAACGCAGGTTCAACCGGGTTGCGCCGTCTGCAGGCGTCATGTTCCCAGCCGGGTAGCTGATGGTTCAGCGACGCGTCGAGGGAATGCCATCTTCGCGTTGCTTAGCGTTGAAAGATTCCCGCAAGTTATTGGCGCAACTGGCCTTCTCGGCGATCAGGCGGGCGCCCGATTGGACCAAAACAGGCTGGGAACAATCGTGATCGCGATGGCAATTGAAGTGCGCAAGGTAGCACGATAAGGTAGCAAATGGGTGTTTGGACAATCTGGCTGATCTAGTGGCTGTTGGCGATCAGTAGGCGGCACCGTTGCATGCACAGGTCCCTGGATATCGATTTCAGAGTCATTGAGGATCAGCTTCGCGGGCGTAACTTTGTCCGTAGCAGCGAGATGCTGGGCCCGACCGAAAATCTCTTCAAGACCAAAGAGCATGGATATCGCCGCGTTGACGACGCCACATTCCTCCACGTGATGCACTTTGAGGCGGGCACAACCTATAGCCTCAGGATAACGCGGCCGGACTACGTTTGCATTCAGATTTCAGTTGGCGGAACGTATAATCGCTGGATCGATGATCATGTCGCCCCAGTGAAACCGGCAACGATCGATATCACCAATGCACCCTTGTCATTCTCGGATACGACGGCAGGAGCAAAGCTGCGTGGCGTTCTGATTGCGTGTAAGCGCGAATATCTCATCGATCATTTCAAGCTGAATGTCGATCGCGTCCCGGCTGTCTATCGACCGATATTCAATTCCGGAGCCGGGAGTCCGTCAGCCCTCACGCTGCCGGCAAATCCCGACGTCATGGTAGCGGCGGACCAAATATTATCCTGGAAACACCATGAGCCATTGAGACATCTCTATTTGAATGCAAAAGCGATCGAAATCATTTGCGAGGTCGTAGCGCAGATCAATGGTTGGGTCCCGCAAATGCGTCGCCCGCCTGCCAGCCAGAGCAAAAGAGTGGCGATCGAAGCGGCAGCGACGATTTATCGAAGGGAAATATTCAATGCTCCCACGATCGAGCAACTCGCGATGCGCGTCGGCCTGAATCGAAATGACCTCACAGAAGGATTTCGCGAGGTATTTGGCGCGACACCCCACGTCTATGGTCATTTGCTTCGCATGGAGGAAGCGCGTCTGATGCTACAAGACGGACAATTGTCGATCAGCGAAGTCGCACGACGGATCGGCTATGAAGGCTATTCCAGTTTCTCGAGGGCTTATAGTTCCCATTTCGGACATTCTCCATCCGTTGAGAAGCACCCTGCTCAACCCAGTGCTGGCTCGGATCTTCTACATCCGACACCACCGGTCCAAACCGAACAAAGATAGTCATGACGTCGGCAGCACGGTCGAGGTGCGCGCGAGAGCCCGACGTCTCGCCATTCCCGATTACGATGCAGTGAATGCCGCCACCTGGGTATTTTCCTCTTGGTCTACTTAGGCGCGCCTGAGACACTCAGAGGGATCGTCTAAAACGCCCCAAATAGCTTCCCGAGCGCAATGACAGCCGTCAACGCGATCAACGGCCCCACCAATCCCACCACCATGATCTCGCGGTAGCTTCCGCGTTGTGTCGCGTCGCAGATCGCCAGCAGAGTGACGACCGCGCCATTATGCGGGAGCATGGCAAGCGCACCTGAGCTGATGGCGGCGACGCGATGCATTAGCTCAGGCGCGATGCCGATCGCCGCGGCGAGATGGGCGTAGGTTTCACCCAGCGCGTTCAGCGTAATGATCAATCCCCCCGAAGCCGAGCCGGTGATTCCACCCATCACATTGGCAGCGACTGCAATCGACACGAGCGGGCCACCGGGCACCGCGAGAAATCCGTCGCGAACTACGGTAAAAGCGGGCAACGCCGCAACCACGGCACCGAAGCCCACCAGGCTGGCCGTGTTGAGTGCCGGCAGCACGGAGGCATTGGCGCCAGCATCGAGAGTTGCCCGCAGCTCCGGCAAATTTTTGCGCAAGATCAGCACAAGAATCAGTGAGGCGAAGGCCAGCGCCGTCACGACGGACCAGACCCCGCTCACCGCGGAGAGTGAGGTTTCGCCGAACCGCGGCTCAGCCAGAAAGCCCGTATATATTCGCGGTAGCACCACCATGCTCATGACAAGATTGACCGCCAGCACGATGACGATTGGCGTCGCCGCGAGCGCAAAAGAGGGCAACAGCTCGCTTCGATAGCCGTGATTCAATTCGCCAGGGTCAAAATTGTCGGCGCTTGCGGCTCGCGAGCGCACGAAGTGTTCGTCGGCAGGTATGTGAGCCTCGGCGTCATAGCCCTCACCTGCGCTTCGCGCGCGTCGCTCCATCACGCGCAACCACCAAAGTCCGAAGCCCAGGATGATCGCGGAGGCCAGGATGCCGAGACCAGGCGCCGCAAAGAGCGTTGTGCCGAAATACGCCATGGGGATAGCGTTCTGGATCGCCGGGGTACCGGGCAAAGCCGTCATCGTGAAGGTAAAGGCCCCAAGCGCGATTGCGGGCGGGATCAATCGATGCGGCACCTTCGCCTGCCGGAATAGCGCGCTCGCCACGGGGAATACGGCGAAGGCTACGACGAACAGGCTGACGCCGCCGTAGGTGAGCACGGCACAGGCCAACACGACTGCCATGATCGCACGGCTTTCGCCCAGCCAAGCGGTTATGGCGCGAGCGATGGAAAGCGCCGCGCCGCTATCATCCATGAGTTTGCCAAACACGCCGCCCAGCAGGAACAGCGGAAAGAAATTCCGGATAAAACCCGCTGTGCCTTGCATGAACGTCAACGTCCATTTGGCGAGCAGCGGCTCTCCCGAAAAAGCAGCCGCCAGCATCGCCGCTGCGGGCGCCGCCAACAGCAGTGTGAAGCCCCGAAAGGCGAGGATGATGAGTAAGCCGAGAGCGGCCGAAATGCCCAGAAGTTCGATCGCGTGAGCGCTCATGATCCTGCTTTCAAAACAGAGGAAAATCCACTCGCCAATGCGCTGCCAATCGCGTCGTGCTTTGGCCTTACCCCGCAATGCGCAAGAGCGCGAACAAGATCGACGTCATGATCACGATCACCCCCGTGGCCAGGACCAACCGGTCTGCAAACAAACGGCGCATTGGGAATCCCCCTACACGAAGCTGTAGCGTTCAGAATGATACTTCGACATCGGCACGTTCATCTCGCCGAGCGCTTTTTCGATCGCATCCATCATGATGTTTGGCCCACAGATAAAATATTCATGATCGGCATATGGCGGTGTCAAATAACGCTTGAACATTTCCGCATTGATAAAACCGGTTTCGCCGGTCCAGCCATCTGGTGGCCTTGAAAGCACGTAGACGACTGTCAGCCTGAGTCGCACCTTCAGCTCTTCGAACTCCTCCCTAAAGGTGATCGATTCCCAGTCCTGAACACCGTAGAGTAAGACGACGGGGCGGGGGTCCTCCCGGTCGGCAAGCGTGCGTATCATGCTCATCATTGGTGTTACGCCGATGCCGCCGGCGACAAGCACGTGCATGTCCGCCGGGTTGCCGATCGTGAATGCGCCGTAGGGTCCGTCGAGATACACGCGCTGACCGGCGGGAACTTTGTGTATATTGCCGGTAAAATCTCCCAGGTTTCTGATCGTCATCTCGACGCACCCATCCGCCGCCTCGGCGCTGGAGGAGAATGAAAACGGATGCGCCGTAATGGCGAACGGGCTCTCCCACAGCGTCAACCACCCGAATTGGCCCGGACTGAACCGAAAGCCAGGGTGCCTGTCCGGCCGCATCACCAATGTAAAGGTGTCACCGCGTTCCTTGCGTACTTCCGCAACGCGATACGGCCGACGCAGCATGAAGAGCGGCTTGACGATGCGCACATAGAACAGCAATCCGATCCAAAAGACCGTCAGGCCGATCCACAGCGACCGTTTCCAGGGATCAACGAGGTAGAAGCTCGAGCCGACCATGTGCACAATGCCGGCAATGATGGCGACGACCGCCAGCACGACATGGATAAGATGCCATTTCTCGTACGAAATCTTTAATGACACACGCCAAAGGGCCGTTACGACCAGCGCGATCACACAGGCAATCGATACGAGAGCGAAGTGAGCGGTCAACGGCGCTTCAAGCATATTGGACGGCGCAAGCAACTGCGGCTGAACCGCGACGAGAATGATCGGATGCGCAACGACCAGACCCGCCGCAACGAGCGATATCTGACGATGAAAATGATAGATGACGTCTTCGCCCCACGGTTCGGTGACGTAGCGGAAGCGCGCGGTGAGGCCGAACTGCAGACCCATCATCGCAAGGCCGGAATAGCCGAAAGCGACCGAAAGCTCCGTCCAAAAATCGCGCGACGGGGGATGCGAGCCCGCCAGGAGCGCGAACAAGGGAGCGAGAATGAACAGCAGATAGACAAGGAGCCAGACAGCCCCGCGCAGGCCGTAGAGAAGCTGCATGAATCCATCCCCTTCGACGCGATCGCGTTCGAACTTTACCATCACGGCCAGCGGATATCCCCTCGGGAACAACAGCCGATCGTTCAAGGACAACTACTGATTTTCGGATCGGGTCTTCGCCGGTAAGATGTCGGTTCGAACGACTTGAACGATGTGTCCGGTCTCTCGCATTGCGGCATGTCCGACTCGCCGACGAGCACTCTGCTTTTCTCTCTCGTTCCGATCTGCTAAGTTCCTCATCTTGAATGAGCATTGTTCGCGGCAGCGAACCCTCATTCCCCGGGGTGCCATGCCGGACTCCATGATCGCCTATTGTGGCCCCGCCGCACTTCCGGACGACCTCTGGACGCGCTGGAACCTGGATCCGTTGCTAATTGCCATGCTTGTTGCCTTGGCGATCGTGGTTGGCCGCGGTCGATCCTCCGACGTCCGAGCTGGTTTCGGGGCGATCGGGTTGATGCTGCTCATCTTTGTCTCGCCGCTCTGCGCGATGTCGTCCGCGTTGTTTTCAGTCCGGATACTGCACCATGTGCTGCTGATCGCCGCAGTAGCGCCGCTTCTGGCTCTGGCTTTTCCGCAACGGCGAGCGGGCTCGTTGCCAATCGTCGTGCTCGTCGCTGCACACGCGGTCACCCTCTGGCTCTGGCACACCCCGGGGCTCTATACTTGGGGCCTTGCCAGCGTGCCGGCCTATTGGCTGATGCAGATTACGCTTCTCGGAAGTGCCTGGTTATTGTGGCGGGCGATCCTGGTGCCGTCGCCATCCGGTCCCGCGCTCATTGCGTTGCTAGGTACCATCGGACAGATGGGCCTTCTCGGTGCGCTGATCGTTTTCGCGCCCAGGCCGCTCTATCTCGTACATCTGGCGAGCACGGCAAGTTGGGGGCTCGCGCCGCTTGCGGATCAACAACTGGCGGGCCTCCTGATGTGGGTCCCTGCGATGCTGCCTTATCTGGGTGTAGGAGTCTGGATTGCGTGGTCCAGCTTGAGATCGAGCGAACCGGCCCTGTGACAACCTTCTTGAAATTCGTGCATCTAGGTGCGATCGCGCTCTGGTCAGGCGGCTTGATCGCACTGCCTTTCCTGTTTTGGCAACGCCGGACGCTTGAGGCCGGCCTGGATCTCGACCGGTTGCACCGCGTCACGCGGCTGGTCTATGTCGAGCTGGCCTCCCCTGCGGCATTTGTCGCCATCGGCAGTGGAACGGCACTGATCTTCCTGCAGGCGACCTTCGCGGAATGGTTTTCGCTGAAGATGGTGTTGGTGGGAATCATGGCGATGCTGCACGTCGTCGCCGGCCTGATCCTCATGCAGTTGTTCTTGCCCCAAGGAAAGTTCACCAAGCTCTCCTACGTGTCACTCATGAGCGCTTACATTGCGTTGATCGCCGCAATTCTCTGGATCGTGCTGGCCAAGCCGCACATTGATTCCAACCAGATCGCCGCACATCTGTTCGAGCCTGGCGGACTCGGGCGTTGGGTGCATCAATTCCTCGGCGAGACCAGAATGCCGACACCATGATCGAACACGAGCTTGCCCCCGTGCCAGCCGGCAAAGCCGACCATCACCGATGCAAGAGCCGAGAGAGCAAGGCCATGCGGCAAGATCGATTGGGTATCGACGAGACGCAGCCCCCAATTGGCTCCGGCGATCGCGACGAGAGTCATTGCCGCCACGGCATGGGACCAGCTCGCTTCAAGAAGCCGGATACCGCGCACCAGCAACAATTCTCCGGTGCCGACGATGCTAGCGGCCACGCCGCTCCAGAAAGCCATGCCCGTCGACCAAAGGCCGACGCGCACCCAGAAGGCATCTCCCGACCACCAATAGAATACGTCGACACCGAGCGTCGCGATCACGAATGCGATCGGGAAATGCACCATCATGACGTGGATCGGGTGCCCGACCAATGCCACCGCGGATCCAACATCCAGCCGAAGCAAATCCAGCATGACCGCACTGTGAGGCTGGGTCGTGAAATCGTCTCGCTCTGTCATCGTTCGCTTCCTTCACGGTGGAAACAACATCGTTCGGGCTCGGATCGTAATCTAATGCGGCTGTCTGTCCAACTCGGAATGCTGCCAACCCTCTCCGGCTGCACGGGCTCGCTATCGACGCTGGATCCCTCGGGACCGGCTGGCGCTTCGATCGCCACGCTCTGGTGGGTGATGCTGACCGGCGCGAGCGTTCTCTTTGCGCTGGTGATGACGCTCTTCCTGCTCGTGATCTGGCGTCCAGGCTGGGGCGCGGGTGTATCGCCAGGACGCTGGCTGGTGCTCGGCGGGTTGGTTCTGCCGGGCGTCGTGCTGATACCGCTTGTCGCCTATGCCTTGATCGCCGGCGAGAGTCTCCTGCCGTTACCCGGACACACGCCGCCACGGATAGAAGCCGTGGCGCGCCAGTGGATCTGGACGTTCCGCTATCCCGATCATGGTGGAGTGGAGACGCGGAACGTCTTGCATGTGCCCGCCGGCACACCAATCGACATCCTGGTTTCCAGCCTGGACGTTATCCATGCGTTCTGGATTCCCCGCTTTGCCGGCAAAATCGACGCGGTGCCGGGGCACGTGAACCGCCTGCGCATTCAGGCCGATCAACCCGGCCGGTACGCCGGCCAGTGCAACGAATTTTGCGGCCTCGGTCACGCAGGGATGCGCTTCGATGTCATCGTCGATCGCCCGGAGGAGTTCTCCGCAGCACTTGCGCGGGCGGCCGCTGCAGAAGGGTCCGAGAAGAAATGAGTGAACCCATCGGCCCTCTGTCGCAGGGCACACCGGCATTGCAGCTGCATCGCCAGCTCTCCGCGATCTGGGCAACGGGGTCAGGGCTTCAACGCCTTGCTGCCGTCAACCATTCCATCATCGGCATGCGGATGATGATCACGTCTTTCGTGTTCTTTGCTATCGCCGGCGTGCTCGGGATGCTGACACGGGTTCAACTCGCGACTCCCAACTCCCCATTCATGGCTCCGGAGACCTACAACCAGGTTTTCACCATGCATGGGTCAATGATGTTGTTCCTGTTCGCCATTCCCATGGTGGAGAGCTTTGCAGTTTATCTGATGCCGAAGATTCTTGGCACCCGAGACTTCGCCTTCCCGCGACTGACGGCCTATGGCTACTGGTGTTACCTGTTCGGGGGCACCATCCTGACGGTAGCGTTGGTCGCTGGAGTCGCTCCCAATAGCGGCTGGTTCATGTACACGCCGCTGAGTTCGAACGTCTTTACGCCCGGCATAAATTCGGACGTATGGTTGCTTGGTGTAACCTTCGTTGAGATCTCCGCGCTGTCGCTTGCGATGGAAATCGTGGTCTCGATCTTGAAGATGCGCGCGCCTGGCATGTCGCTCGACCGGATGCCGATATTCGCCTGGTACATCCTGGTGACGGCGATGATGATGATCGTCGCCTTTCCGCCACTGATCCTCGGCTCGATCCTGCTTGAAGTGGAACGCGCCTTCGGTCTGCCATTCTTCGACCCGACGCGTGGTGGGGATGCGCTACTATGGCAACATCTGTTCTGGCTGTTCGGCCATCCCGATGTTTATATCATATTTCTGCCGATGGCCGGCGTGCTATCGACGATCATCCCTGTCTTTGCGAACCGGCCGCTGGTCGGCTATCGGGCGATTGTCGTTGCTATCATCGCGCTCGCCTTTCTGAGCTTTGGCATCTGGGTGCACCACATGTTTACCGTCGGCATTCCGCACCTCGCGCTCGCCTTTTTCTCCGCAGGTTCGGCGATCGTCGCGGTCCCAACAGCGGTGCAGGTCTTCGCCTGGCTTGCCACACTGGCGCACGGTCGGCCGCGCTGGGACGTGCCGATGCTCTATGTGTTCGGCTTCTTCTTCATCTTCGTGATGGGCGGCCTGACCGGAGTCATGCTCGCCATGGTTCCGTTCGACTGGCAGGCCCACGATACTTATTTCGTCGTCGCCCACATGCATTACGTGGTGGCCGGCGCGCTCGCCTTCCCGATGCTTGCAGCGTTCTACTACTGGATGCCATTGCTGACCGGTCGCACCGCCGTGCATCGACTTTCGGTACCGGCGTTCTGGCTGGTCTTCATTGGATTCAACATGACTTTCTTTATGATGCACCTGACCGGACTCCGCGGCATGCCCCGTCGAATCTATACTTATTCCGGCGACGAAGGCTGGAATTGGCTCAATCTGCTATCTTCGATCGGCGGCTTCATCATGACGATCGGCTTTGCGCTGGTGGTAATCGACCTGTTTGTCCAGCTGCGTTACGGGAAGCGTGTGCGGCGCAACCCCTGGGAGTCGACGACGCTGGAATGGGCGATGCCGATCCCGCCGGCGCCATATGCATTCGCGTCGATCCCGGATTTTGGCGCAACTCGAGCCGATTCGACCGCGGCAAGCGATCTCGCGCTGTCACTGGCGCGCGGCGAAGGCTATCTCGGCTTCGCACGCAACGGATGGCAGGAGACGCTGGGCGTGCATAAGACATCCGGCGTGCCGGACCAACTGATCGTGTTGCCGAGCCCGACCTATCTTCCGCTTTACACCGCACTCGTGACCGCCGCCGCGGTTCTGGCCATGCTGTTCAAATTCTATCTGCTGTCGCTTGCCTTTGCGCTCGTGACCGCCGGCTTGTTCGTGTACGCCGGGCAGAGCGCCGGTCTCGCCCGAGACTACGGTCCGCTACCTGTCGGCCGCGGTGTCAGTGTGCCGCCGCATACCGAGGTGGCCGACGCGCCGTCGTGGCTGGCGTTGATCTGCACGCTGGTCGCCGATGGCACGTTGTTTACATCGCTGCTGTTCGGAACTTTCTATCTCTGGATCTCTGCGCCGAATTGGACCGCGGCGGTCACACCCGAGCCAAGCCGTACGCTCGCCATCGGCGCCGTCGCGGCGCTCGCGGCAGCCGCTGCGGCGTCACGTGGATCGCTGCGAGCGGCCACCACCGGCAGCCCAGCGAGCGGCTGGATTGGTCTTGCCGTGCTGGCCCTCCTCGCAGCCATCGCCGCAGCCGTCGGGCAGATTGCCGATATTGTGCCTCATCCGCGCGAGCATGCGCTCGGAGCGACTGCAGCAGCCCTGATTGGCTATGTCATTTTACATGCCGGTGTCGGCCTTCTCTTCCTTGTCAGCAACACCCTGCGCCTCCGTGCCGGCTTCATTTCGCCGCGGCGCGTGCTGGATCTGCGGCTGACGCGATTATGGCTGGACTACACCTGCGTTACGGGAGCCATTGCAATGGGGCTCGTTCTCGCACTGCCCGCACTCGTGACGGTATTGGGGGCTCGACCGTGATCGAGCGGCCGATATCACCAGGGCGATTGTGGTGGCTGGCGGCGGGCTTTGCCGTCTGGTGCAGTGCGCTGGTTACTCTCTACGCGATACACGGTATCGGCTGCGCGTTTGCCTGGTCGACGGGCTCGTTGCGGTCATGGCTTGCCGTCGCTCTCCTCGCACATTTGTTCGTACTGGGCTGGATGTGGCGCGCAACTGGCCACGCGGGCTCTAATTCTGATGTCGGTCCGACCGGAGCGTTTCTACATTGGGCCGTCCTCGGGACGCTCATCGCCTCGCTCGTCGCGACCGTCGTTACCTTCGCTCCAGCGCTGTTGCTCACTGCGTGCATCTAACAGGCCTGGATTCGCTTTCTTGCGTGTCCGCTAATGTGAGGGGTGGTCTTCTGCATTCACTTCCTCGCCATCCAGGACACGTCGCGAGTGTTTTCGTATTGCGGGTATTATATCCTGATGAAAGTATCGCGCTCGATACGGTGGACATAAACCACGGGCAACAGGAGGTGTAAGTGCCGACTGAAATCAGGATCGAAGGCGACTCGCCATATCTGCTCCCGCATGTAGACCATATCTCGGCGATGGCCCACGGTGAAAACGTGGATTTGATAATGTACGTGGCGTTGCCTGGGCATGCGGATTTGGAGCAGGTTTATGTGCAACTGAGCCTTCCCGCTGCAGACGATTTCTTGGCCCAGTTAACTCGGGCCGTTACCGAGACCAAGAAGGATCGTTCGGAGCCATAGACGCGGGAAATGCTCCGCAAGGATGCGCCGCGCGCAGGTCGAAACCGCTAGCCGGTCAACGCGGTTCAGGACGCGACCAGTTTCTTGCGGAGCGCATGACTAGGGCCTGCCGTCAAACAAGGCCTCGATCGCGGAAATCAGGTGACGTTAGTGGCGCCATTGCGCCGCACGCGATTAACCGCTGGATCGACGATCACATTGATCCCGTGAGCTCAGGAACGGTCCACCTTACGCACGATTCTCGAGCCTCCTCGGTCGGGTACCTGCTGTTGATCATTTTCGCCCACTCGATTCTCCGCATGCACGGCTGCCGCGGAATGTCTGTTGGCGTGCTTCGAGCCGACGGCATTTTACCTGAGCCGCGGATAGGGATGCCCCGCACGTGCGCCCAGGGTTTCGCCGGATAGAACGAGGTTTGCAGGGCGTTACCCTTCTATGAGCCATCCGTGGCTAGGACGGTTAAAGCGCTGCGGCTGATTTGATGAGGGCGAGAAAATGTTGCGAAAACTGATCTGCGCAAGCGCCGTCTGCCTGGCGTATTCGGCCCCGTCCCTCGATGGGGCGCGGGCGCAGGAGCGATCCGCAGTCACTATCTTCGAGAATGTCCGTATCTTTGACGGGAAGAACCCATCCCTTTCTGCTCCGTCGAACGTCCTGGTTCGCGGCAACATCATTGAGCGCATTACCACAGACCAGATCCCAGCCGATCGGCGAGCGGATACCCAAATCATTCCCGGAGGCGGCCGCGTCCTGATGCCCGGCCTCAGCGACATGCACTGGCATGCGATGTTGGTCCGGCCCACGCCAGCTCAATTGCTCTCCAGCGATTTGGGCTACACCACCCTCCTGGCCGGCGCGGAAGCAACCGCAACACTTATGCGCGGCTTTACGACAGTCCGGGACATGGGTGGCCCAACCTTTTCCCTCAAACGGGCGATTGACGAGGGAGTGCTCCCGGGTCCGCGCATCTATCCTTCGGGCGCTATAATCACAATCACCGGAGGCCACGGAGATTTCCGCGAACTCGTCGATTTGCCGAGAACACCCGGCGGTCCCCTCAGTCGTGCCGAAGAGATCGGCGGAAGCATCATTGCGGACAGCCCCGACGAGGTTCGGAAGCGAGCGCGGGAACAGCTCATGCAGGGCGCCTCGCAGGTCAAGCTGACGGCCGGCGGAGGCGTAGCGTCCCCCTTCAGTCCGCTCGACGTGACCACGTTTACTGACGATGAACTCAAAGCGGCCGTCGAGGCGGCCTCCAATTGGGGTACCTACGTAGCCACCCACGCTTACACGTCAGCCTCGATTCAGCGTTCGATAGCAGCGGGCGTGAAAGTCATCGAACATGGCCATCTGATGGACGAAGCAACCGCCCGCCTCATGGCGGAGAAAGGCATCTGGCTGAGCACGCAACCGTTCACCGATCTGGGCGGCGCTGCGGTTCTTCCGCCCGCACAACAGCAACAGATGATGCAGGTCGTGAACGGGACCAATCAGGTCTACAATTTCGTCAAGAAGTATAAGATCAAGACTGCATTCGGCACCGACATCCTGTTTTCGAAGGCGCTTGCCGAGCGTCAGGGCCAGGGAATCGTCGATCTGACGCGCTGGTTCACGCCGGCTGAAGCGCTGATCATGGCAACCTCGACGAACGGAGAGCTGCTTACCCTGTCAGGCCTACGCAATCCCTATCCGGGCAAGCTGGGGGTTATTGAGCAGGGAGCACTGGCGGATGTCCTGCTCGTTGATGGCAATCCACTGGAGGACATCCGTCTCGTAGCGGACCCCGCGAACAAGTTCATCGTGATCATGAAGGACGGGGTCATTTACAAGAATATCGTCCCAAAATGACCGAAGGTTGTGCCGCGTCGGCTCTGATCCAGAGCTGTAACGCGTGTTGACGGCTTGACAGGCAAAGGTTGCTTTATCTTGGAGGAGCAGGGGTATGTGTGATGCATGTGCGAATACAGCCATCGGACGGCGTCGGCTAATGCAAGGCAGCCTGGCATTGGCCGGGATCTCCCTGATCGGCGGCTCATTGCTTCCGCCCGCGGCTCAGGCTCAGCCGGTGCGCGCCGCCGATACGCCGGACACGGCGTTGAAGCTGCTGGTGGATGGTAACGCTCGCTACGCTGCAAACCAGCCGAACGAGCGTGATTTCTCGGCGAACCGGGCCAACACCGCGAGCGGGCAGGCCCCTTTCGCCTCGATCCTTGGGTGCGCAGACTCCCGCGTTGCGCCGGAACTGGCCTTTGACCAACGGCCAGGTAATCTCTTCGTGGTCCGCGTCGCCGGCAACTTCGTGACAAATGAAGGCCTCGGCAGCCTTGAATTCGGCTCGGCGGTTCTGGGAACGAAGCTCATCATGGTGCTGGGACACACCGAGTGCGGTGCGGTGAAGGCCACCGTGGAAGCCCTGCAGAAGGGCAATCACCTGCCCGGCCATATCGCAGGGCTCGTCACTGCGATGAAGCCGGGAATTGAACCAGCGGTCAAGAAAGCTGGCACCGATCTTGTCGAGCAGGCAACAATTGCGAATGTCCGTTACAATGTCAAACGCCTGGTGAACGCGAGCCCGATCCTGACAGAACTCGTTGCGAAAAACCAGTTGCGTGTGGTTGGCGGTGTCTATGACTTGGCTACTGGCAAGGTAGCGTTGATATAGGTCGTCAGCACGACGTTCGCATTCTTCTGAACAATGCCTTCAATCGGGATGCATCGCATGCCGATTGAAAAAGTGGCTCGCGAGGCGTCGAGCAGCCGGATTGAATGTGTCACGGCTCGCGGCCGCGAAGCGACACGAACTATTCCGGACGAACCAGAGACGGTGAATCAACGCGCTGGTTCCGATCTTCCAGGAGTGCAATGCGCTCGACGATCCGTCACGTGTTTGACAGGGATCGATTTCGCCGGATGATTTTGAGAACGAGCAAGGCTGCGCCCGCGACCAGAAGCACCGCCCCCAGCACCGTCAAATCGCGGTATGAAAACGTCAGCCCGGTGGCCAGTAAGAGCAGGCCAATCACCAACAGCCCGACACCAGCCAGCTTTTTCAGAAGTAGCGACAACAATGCCTCCCCCGTTTGAGCGAACTCGTTCTAGGCCGACGGCGGCATTTCGGGTGGGCTTGCTGCCGCCTTGGCGAGCGCGTCCCGCAACTTCTGTTCCTTGGTGTCGTCCAGGGACGTCTTCAGGACCACCCCACCTGCGTCCTGAATTTCTCGCAGAACCTTGTCCGCAGTCATGTTCTTGATCAACAAGAACAAGGCTGCGCTCCCGGTATCGATCTTTCCAGAAACCTCCTTCATGAAGGCGTCATTGATACCGAAATCGGCCAATGCTCCCCCGAGTGCTCCCGACGCAGCACCGACCGCCACACCAATCAATGGGTTCAGAAAAACCATTCCGATCAGCAAGCCCCAAAGGCTCCCACGAGCCACGCCGATCGCGGTCGTATTGACCAGCTGGTTGAGCTTCACACTGCCATCCGCCCCCTTAACCGCGATCACCGCATCATTGATGCTGATCAGGTACTCTTTTTGCAGGGACAGCAAGCGCTGGCGGACTTCCTCTGCCTTTGCCTCAGACGGATATACAATGACGACCAGATCGGACATCTAGAACTCCCATTTATCGACGTTGGTAACGCTCGACGATAATGAACGCATTGATCGCGCCGGTCGCCGCCAGTTCTTGAAGGAGGGCTGCGCTAAACGGCCGGAAGCCCGGCAGATGGCACCTCGTCACCAAATCATCTCCAGCTGCGGCACTCTGTATCCGCTCCGTCAGACGACCTATCTGCAAGAACCGTAGCATCCCGCCTCCACCTGCCCTATCGGAAGAAACCCCGAGCTGAGGATAGGAATACTCGCTGAGCTACAGCAACGGGATATTGCAGGAGATCATTTGCTAGTCCGCGTGCCGAGGATCATGCGCGGAAACGCTATTGACCGGCAGCCTCGCCTCGATGATCTTTGCGAGCCCCCAAGAATACCCCATTGCGAAAGCGCCTGTCCAAGCCCCCGGCTATGCCAAGTTGCGGTTCAAAGAAAATGCGCTTAACGTCGGCTCCGCAATTCGTCCGGTTTGCGCGAGAGCCCCGAGGTTTTTTGCCTTTTGGGGTAGACCGCGAGCGAACATAAGGGTTTTGCAGGATAGCTCTTTGATGCGCGGCGGGTACAATCGGATGATTGCGCCGCCGGTTGCTTCCATCATGACCGGGCAGATCGGGAGCGCCGCAAACGGGAACGACGCTGTGAAACGCATCTTGATCGCAGATGATCATGAGGTTGTGCGTTCTGGGCTCCGAGCCATCATTGAGATGCGCTCTGACTGGGCCGTCAGCGGAGAAGCAACTAACGGCGAAGAAGCCGTTACGATGACATCGGAATTGCGGCCGGACATCGTCATCGCTGATTATTCGATGCCCCTGATCAACGGACTCGAGGTCAGCCGCCGACTCAAGGCGCTTGGGCTGCAAACCGAAGTCCTTATTCTGACAATGCATGAGAATGAGGACTTCTTGACCGAAGCTGTCCTCGCCGGCGTTCGCGGCCTGCTCTTCAAGTCAGACGCCAAAAAGCATCTGATCTCCGCAATTGAAGCGCTGCTCGATGGCAGACCTTACTTCACCAACACCCTGCTCGAAACGCTCCTCCACGATTACCAGGTCAGCAAGCGCAACAAGCCGGACAGGGTGCTGACTTCACGTGAGCAGGGAATTGTCCAGCTCATCGCGGAGGGCCACACCAACAGATCGATCAGCACGATCCTGAAGGTCAGCGTGAAGACGGTTGAGACCCACCGCGCCGCTGCGATGCGCAAGCTCGGCATGTCGTCGACGGCAGAGCTGATCCGCTATGCTGTTCGCAAGAAGCTGGTCAGCCCTTAGGGGCGACGAAGTAACGATTGGCCGGCACGCGCTCTTCGGGGTCAAGCTTCTGGGACACCTCACGCCTGACGTCCTCAAATATCTTGGCTTCGTGCCGATCTGCCTTTGCGGTGGCATCATCGGCCGCGCATCTAGAGCGTTAGCCCATCTGACTGAATCGTTGGGGATTCACAAATCAGCGTTTTGGTGATTCAAGCTACCCGCCGGGACGGGAGGCCGGCGGGCA